>CAMPGG010000038.1 GCA_946885335.1 uncultured Chitinophagaceae bacterium | reverse complement strand
ACTAAAGAAGAATTAAAATCAATATGATAATCCCGTGTTAACGGAAATAATTTTTTATGGAGATAAGTCTCCCATTCATTCTTCTTGATTTTTTTATTTCCATTAGGTAAAAATTCTTCTACCAGGTGCATCACATCCGCATCTTTCCAGAGATAAATGGTTTTATTGAAATATAGAAAAAGAGGGCTTACAATGTTTTGCTCAGCCAGGTCAACCTCAATACCATCAACTTTTGTTTTGCATTCTACTATGTAATTCTCACCATCACCACTAACCGAAAAATATGGATTTATATTTTCCTGGCCAAGATGCAGCTCTTTTAAATGATTGGTGGTAAAATTTTTACCCGCCTCCAGGTAAAATACAAATGGATTATCCTGCATCAGGTTAAAAAGCTTGCGCAATTTAGGCAACATGTATTCGGTGATCAGATCACGGGTTTCATCGGGCAGATCATCGCCTTCCTGGTGAATGATATTTTCCCAAATACCTGAAAATGGAGAGTTGCGGCTTACATATTTATGTATTTCCGGTTCCTGCAATTTTCTTAATAAGGTAATCAGGTAACGGTCCTCTTCGCAGAGATGATCTGTTTGAATGTATTTTGCAAGATCGAGTTTTTCCGTACGCCCGATAAATGAATGACTGTTATCAGCCGCTTCTCCCTGTACCACATCAACCGTGAAATTGGGAAAAGTCTTTTTATTAAAATTAAAAACAATCCCCAGCCGATGGGATGGCTCGGAAAGTACTTCCGCTTCTGTATCTTCCGTTTCAACAGCCACCTCACGCACAGGCACAGGTGCAGCAATGGCCACTCTTTTTATACTGCTGTCAAGCACCCGCAAAAATGGTTTGCCTTCTTTATAAGTAAATTCAAATTTTCCTTTCAGGTCATCTTTCAAAGTATAACCGTAGGCCTCGAGCAATTTATTTTTTTCTTTATCCCAGTTCCTGATCGTATCAAAATAATAATTGCCATACTTATTAAGCAGGTAAACAAAAACCATCAGCTTAGGCAGGCATAATACATGTTCCGTATCCTCGTAATCACAACTTGTATCAAAATTGCGTTCATCATTTTTACGGATCAGCACAGTATATTTTTCATTGCCGATCTGTGCAGTTGCTTTCACCGTTTCATCCTGTGCAAATTCAATCTTAACGCTTTTATCATTTGCCAGTTTTTCCGCTTCCAGCATTAGTTCCGGAGAAGAAAGCAAACGCAAAGTTTTTGCATCAATCAATTTCATTTTAGCCACGGTATGGCGCTGATCATAAATAAGGTGCTCTGCCTGTAAGTGGCCGCGATCCAGCATATCCTGTACATGAAAAAGTGCAGCCGCTTCGTGCCGGCATATATCCCCAAGATTATACGGACAGGTACAACGAAGTGAAAGTGTTTTAGGATCTTTTATATTTTGAACATTCACTTTGTAATAAAGTGAGTAGGTATCGTCTTTAATGCGGAACGATGCTGTTCCGAATATATCATCGTAGTTTAATAATTCTACTCCATTATTCAGGTGAATCTTTTTCCCACGGCGAATCACTTCATCAGTTCCATGGGTATAAATATGTTTTATTAACGGGGATAAGGCCAAAAAAAATTAGTTTAAGGTTGAATTATTAAACGGGTCGCTTTTTTAATTTACGGACGAAAAAACATTGCTGTTAAACGTTTTTTAATTGCACATTCACCATGCGTTTTCACGGTCATTAAAAAAAGATTAATTGGCAAAATTAAAGGAAAGAAAATGAGAAACCTTGCAAACAGGACGTTAAGAAGAAAAACCCTGAAAGGTTTTTATGACGCAATGAAAAAACTTATCTTTACAAGTTTTTCTCGAAAGCAGATCATGGTTTAACCACTAATTTTCCATCTATATATTCAGGTAATATGTTAGCCAGGTCTGGTGTAAGACAATAACGAATATCATCTTCCAATCCAAAGTTCATCAGGCGATGATAATGTGATGCATCATTTTTTTTCATGAATTCAAACAGGTTGTCTTTTGCCTGGTGATAAATCGTTTCGGCCATATGGCCAGCATCACAATTAATATCAAAGTGATCTTTGATCCTTGAAATAACAGCACCTGCAAATAATGTATCTTCTAAATTAATGCGGTCTTTCCATGCGGCACAACCAAGAATAACTGGTTTTTTCTGTTCAACCAGGTGATCACAAATAGCAGAGAGGTTAGGAAATGAACCTGTAACGATTTCCACTGCTCCTTTTTCCAAAGCCATGTGCAATAACCGGGTACCATTGGTTGTTGTTAGTACCAATGTTTTATTATTGATAAATTCTTTGGGATATTCAAAAGATGAATTTCCGTACTGCAAGCCTTCCGCAATCTTTCCATCCCGTTCCCCGGCGGTAATTCCATCAATTTGTTTTCCCAATGCAATACAACGACTAACACTGTCAACCGGAATCACACACCGGGCACCGTTATATAATGCAGTGGCAATGGTTGATGTTGCCCTTAAAACATCTATTACAACAACAATGCTGTTTGTAACATCGTATAAATGAAGTAAAGAAGGAGACAGGCAAGTGTATAATGAAGGTTTTGAATTCATATTTTAATTATTGTCAGGACAAGATCTTTTTCCACTGATCGCTTTCAGCATATTTTTTTATATGCAGGTTTCGCTGTTCTAATAATTTTTTCATGTAACGGGAAAGATAAGCCTGGTTAAACCATTTACCCATGGGTCCATATGGCGTTTCAAATTGAAACAGATCGATCATGATCACACCATTTTCTACCGGCTTAAAATGGTGTTCATGTTTCATCATTTTAAAGTCGCCGGAAACTTGTTCATCCACAAAACATTCATATTTTTTGACCAGGGTAATTTTTGATTTCAAAATCCTGGTTTTTAAAAGATGGCGGGCTTTCCAGGTCATTTCATCACCAACTTCAACCAGGTCATTCATAGGGCCGTTTACCATTTCTTCTTTGAACCGATCCATAGAAAATTTGTGCATTTTTATGCTCCTGGATAGATCAAAAACCCTTTCAACCGGTGCGGCTATAAATGTTGTGAGGTGAATTTTTGGCATAGGCTCTGCATTTTATGCGAAAGGCATTTTTACTACCTGTGCTTTGATTTGTTTATCACGCACATTAATAAAAATTGTTGACCCGATAGAAGCATCCTGTATTTTCACATATCCCATACCGATAGCCTTACCTAAAGAAGGCGCCTGGGTACCCGAGGTTACATGACCAATGGATTCTCCGTTTGCGTTGGTAATGGTATAACCTTTCCGTGGAATGCCTTTATCTATCATTTCAAATCCAACCAGTTTGCGTTGGATACCTTCTGCTTTTTGCTTTTCCAGAATTTCTTTTGCCGTAAAATCTTTTGTGAATTTTGTTATCCAGCCTAATCCTCCCTCTAAAGGTGTAGTTGTATCATCAATATCGTTGCCGTATAAACAAAAACCCATTTCCAGTCTCAGCGTATCTCTTGCAGCCAGACCGATTGGCTTAATGCCCTGGGATTTACCTGCTTCAAATATGGCATTCCAAATTTTATCGGCATCATCGCCTTTATCTTCAAAATAGATTTCTACTCCACCGGCGCCGGTATAACCCGTTGCACTTACCAGCACATTTTCAACACCGGCAAATGTTCCTTTAACAAAAGTGTAATATTTTAAATTCAGGATATCCATTTCCGTTAGTTCCTGTAATATTTTTGTGGCATTAGGACCCTGTATAGCCAATAAAGCAGTTTTATCAGAAACGTTGTGCATTTCAACTCCATCCGTATTATGCTTTGAAATCCAGTTCCAGTCTTTTTCAATATTGGAAGCATTTACTACGAGCATGTACACTTTGTTTTCTTCAATGCAATAAATGATCAGGTCATCAACGATGCCGCCTTCTGTATTCGTCAGGCAGCTGTACTGCGCTTTGCCTGCACTTAATTTAGATGCATCATTCGTAGCCAGCTTTTGTATCAGGGCCAGAGCACCAGGACCTTTCAGAATAAATTCACCCATATGACTAACATCAAAAACCCCTGCGTTTTTCCTTACCGTAGCATGTTCATCATTTATCCCTGAATAACTAATGGGCATATTATAACCTGCAAAATCAGCCATTTTAGCACCCAGGTCAATATGTTTCTGTGTAAAAGGAGTTGTTTTCATATACAGTGACTCAGCTCTTTTAAAAATGAAAAATTGTTATTTCATTATAAAAAACCGGAATAAGTTCCGGTTAAATTGTTGCGTGCAAATGTAAGCTGAAAACTGTTGCGCAGTTATACTATGGTTGGTGCCTTTTAAAAAAAGAAAAGGGCTCCGCAAATAATTGGAGCCCTTAAGCATCCTGTATTCAGCAGCATGCTCCAACTTCAACCTAGTTTATAAGGATGCTTTCACAAATGAAAACACCGGGGAATGAATAAACGTTAAACCTTTCTTTTCTTCATCATCATTAAAACCTTCTTTTATTACCGCACTTTTTCTTATTGAAGATTTGGTTACTGAAGTAGTGGTGCGGATGGTATCGCTTCTCAACTTTCTTTCCATTTCCTGCAATTTGCGTTGCTCTTCTTCCGCCCTGCGTTTTTGCTCTTCGTATTCCCGTCTTCTTTGTTCTTCACTATCATAGCGATAAGTTGTATCACTCTTATCTGAATCTTCTTCTAATTCTTTGTCAGGATTAACCAGGGTTCCGTTTTCCGTCATCACATAGTCCGTATTTAATTCCCAGTTAAAATAACGGTCATAATCAAATTCAATTTCCCATCCATCACGTCCCCAACTGCGTCTGCGGTCGTAATTTCCTTTTGTCCGGATGGAATAAGGATGTAATCTTTCATCTACGGTTTCATCAAAACGAATTCTTTTACCAACTGGGACCATGATCTCCACAACCACTTCCTGTCCGCGGAATTTACTGTCACGGTCAATGGCAAGTCCACTACCCAGGTTTAAAATACTGTCCTGCGAACTGATATTATATTGAATGCGTTCCGCTCTTCTTTCCGCATCAGAACGGGTGCGACCAGCGCTTGCTTTATGTTCGATAACATGGTAAGCGGAATCAATACTTTTGCTGATCCTGATTTTTACATTGGCAATGCGCATAGTGTCTTCATCAACGTTCCAACCGGTTCCATCATCATCTATCCACCAGAAATTGTTATTCAATCTTAATTCAGGTTCATTCACTTTTACCAGCATGCGGCCATTTAAAGGCTGGGTGATTTCAATTGTTTCCTGTACGCCTTCATAAGTATTCAGTTCTCTTGCAATACTCGCTGCGAAAAAAGCAGCGGCAATCCATCCCAATGTCCATAATCCACCGAACATCCAACCCAGGTAATTGTGGTGTGAACGAACTTTCATTACCCTGCGAATCAACCAGGTGATAAAAGCGATCAACGGCACGCCTAAGAAAAGAATCAATGTACCCCAGGCTAAAGCATTCTGCCAAAAACCCTCCAGTAAGAAATTCTTTAAGGGCATCATGCCTACACCACCAAAAATGAGGACGATCAACATGATGAACAATGCAAATGCGATACTGCCAGCTACCAGCAAAAAGAATAATTTGAATAAAACCCTGATGGCATTTCCCAAACCGGTTCCGATTGGTTTTGCAGCCTGGCCAACTTCTGTTGCAAATGTTTTTCCCCTTGTATTGGCAAATTCCTGCGCTCTTGCACCAAATTGTTTGGCTGATGATTCCACTTCCTGTCCAAAGGTGGTTGCCCTGTCTTTAAATTGGGCCATGCCTTCCTGTACATTTTGGCGGATGGTGTTTACATCCACTTTCTCACCACGCATTTCCATTTTTTCGTAGGGTGATTTTGCTTCAGGTAATACGATCCATAGGATAATATAGGCCAGAACAAAAGTTCCACTCAATGATCCGAATAACAAGAAAGGGAATGGGTTAAAGTCATAAAATGCACTATTGAACATGCTGACGATAATATTCAGTAACAGCGGAGCTGCAAATATCAGGCGGATGATCCAGGCTTCTTTATTAAAATAAGCGGATAAACCACCGGCAACACCACCTATTATTTTATCATCAGGATTACGAAACAGGCGTTTGCCCTGGAAATCTTCCAGGGGCTTGGCCGGTAAAATGATCCATAAAAGTATATATAAGATGACCCCAAATCCGAAGCCGCCAAAAGTAATGATGGCAAAAAGCAGGCGTATGATGGCAGGATCTACATTTAAATAATTAGCCACACCACTACAAACACCACCCAGGAAACGGTCGCTCATGTTGCGATAAAGACGTCCACGTGGTTTTTTAAAAGTTGATTTAGCGCTTTCGCTACTGCCAGCTGTAAAAGTTGAACCAGTTGTGGCATCAGCGGCATCTTCGGCTGCAAAATCTTCCGGGCGGCCCATAGAACTGATGATCTCGTCGATATCTGCATCAGTAACTGAAGCAGCACCTTTTCTCACTTTGTCGTTCATCAGTTCAGCGATGCGACTTTCAATATCATTGATTATCTCATCTCTGCCTTCTTCCATAACAAAATAGCGACGAAGACTTTCAATATAAGCCTGCAACCTTTCATATGCCGAATCCTCTATCGGGATCACTCTGCCGGCCAGATTTATGTTGATGATCTTTTTCATGTTTGTGTGTTTTGTGGTTGAAGTTTTAGTTGGTTGGTTTATTATTAGCAGAAGTAAGGGCATTGACTCCTTCAGATAATTCTGTCCAGGTTTTTTCCAGTTCCATATAGAAGTCCTGTCCTTTTTCTGTCAGTAAAAAATATTTACGGGGAGGACCAGAGTTACTTTCTACCCAGCGGTAATTAAGCATCCCTGCATTTTTAAGCCGGGTAAGTAGTGGGTAGAGGGTACCTTCCAGTATATTGAGGTTAGCCGCTCTCATCTCCTCCACGATATCACTGGGATATGCTTCTCCGCGGCGAATAATGGAGAGTATGCAAAACTCCAATATTCCTTTGCGCATCTGGCTTTGTGTATTCTCAATGTTCATTTTGCTGAGTTTTTTGGTTTTTACGCCATTTTGATAACACAAATGTAAGACAAGTTTTTAGTACTATACAACACATAGTACCTTGTTACTTTGGAGTAACTTTTATAAAACAATACCTTTTACAGTATGAAATGCTTTACTGTAAAGGATTTCAGCTTATTAAAGGGCTTAACTAAATTTTATTCGATTTGGATAAGTGGTAAGATGAAGATTATGAATGGTAGCAAATTTTATGGTTAAACTCTTTTTTTGATGCCGGGGAAAAAATTTCTTTATAAAAAAAAGCCCCCGATTTGGAGGCTTAATTTGAAAAATCAGATTTATTCAACTCAATAATCCAGCTTATAAGCAACTACTTTGTTTTTGAAAAAGGTTGGAACCAGGACGATGTTTTCGGCTGGTATAAACCCGATATCGGCAGTGTTTGATTCAGCTGCTTTTGTATCTAACATTAATGTTTGGGTAGTATCACTCACAAACCAGACCTCTCCCTGCCATCTTGAAGCCACAAAATTTCCATCTTTTAATATCACCAGGCCATCGCCGCCCGTTACATTACTATTTAAAATTGAACTGCTTCCATCAGCATTCCATTTTTTTAATCCTGAACCGTCCAAACCGTACAAAGTGCCATCTGCAGCAACTTCTAATCCATTGATTCCTTCATTTCCATTAGAAAATGTGCTGACAGAGCCCGCATCAAATAAATGAACTTTTCCTGTCCTGGAATCTGAAAAATATACTTTGTTGTTCTGAATGGCTAAATCATTTAAAAATACCGCGCTATCCACCTTATATTTTTTATTCACTTTGGCTGATGCAATATCGATTTCAACCAATTCATCAATATCCGTAACATATAATTTACCATTGGTAATGCCCATTCCTTTGGGTGCATTCAAACCGCTTACCCATGCTGCATTTACAATTTTCCCATCTTTCGAAATAATGCCTATAGACCCCTTTCCATCTTTACCTACCGGATCCTGGCCTTCAATGTTGGCAACATAAATAGTACCCGTACTTTGATCATACAAAACAGATTCGTTGGTAAAAAGAGAATCCGGCGTTTCCCAAAGCATAGTGAGGGTTGGGGTTTTTGATGTTGTGTCGGTGGCGTTATCGTCCATGGTTGTTTCCTCCGAATTTTGCGAACCACATTGTACAAATAGGAAGGTGCTGACAAAAGCTATAACTATTAGTTGAACCGTTTTTTTCATTTGTTTTTATTTTGGTGTGAGATAAATATTTATTGATGCCAGTAACGATATCGTTTAAACAAGGTGTGGGTACAAATAACTGATTGAACAAAATTCAATCATTAAAATTACTGCATCGGTAGAAACTCACAACTATAAAACTCAGATTACTTTCTAATTAGATTTTAGCTGCCCGGCTTTACATACAACTTAATGATTTGTATTTCTTATTCATTTGTTTTTTTATACACGTCTTTGTTGTGCAACTCCATCCACCTTTCGGGATTTGAAATATCTTTCCAGCCAAATTGTTTATACAAACCATGCGCATCGCCGGTTAATAAAATCCATCTTCTTAAACCCTGCAATTCCGGAAAACTGGTAATGGTTTCCATTAACCATTTTGACAATCCACGTCCCCTGAATTCGGGCAAAACATACACATCTCCCAGGTATGCAATAGTTGAAAAATCAGAAATGATTCTCGCAAAACCGATTTGCTGTTCATTGTGATAGAGTCCAAAATTTAAAGAATGATCAATTGATTTTTTTACTGTTTCAAACGGTATTCCCAGGCTCCAGTAAGCCTCAGTGGAAAGGAAATGATGTATAGCCGAAATATCCAGTTTGGATTTATTGGTGGAAATACAAAACCCGTCTTTGTAAATAGTAATGTTCTGCATTAATTTTTTCTATTTAATCATGCATGCGAGAGCATCTACCTGCATAGGCACATGATTTCTTCCAACAACGGCAAAAACCCTTTCTCCTTTTTGTACGGCCGCTGAAAGAATACGCAGCATATGCAGATCACGGAAAGCTGATGAAGATGTATTGATATCGTTTGTAAATATACCCCCGGTTTCAGCAGAACGTTTTAACGGATCAAACCAGGATTGAGGAGCCTCCCACCAGTTAAGGCCTGGCCAGTATTTTGAAAAAGCAATTTGCAGTTCGCTAATGGATTGAATGCTTAATTTTTTATCGCCAGCCATTTTGGAAAATAGGGCAATCATTTTTTCCAATTCACTTTCAATCTGTGCTTTATTATATTCTTTCCTTGTTCGCAATCGCATCGCTTCTTTGGTCAACATATAAATATCTACCTGTTGCTGGGGATAAATTGATACCAGGTGATTATAAATATCCATCGGGCCAGGTTCCAGGCTTTTCACAGGTATTTTTTTCTTGTCAGCAAGAAATCTCACATACCCTGATTCGCCATATTTTTCAATGGTTGTTTCGCCAGTTTCTGCAATACCCCTGTTGGGTCCTTCGAAAAAAGCCATGGTGGGTTTCACTAATTCCCATTGTTTTTTAATCCTGTTAATTTGTTCGTGTTTCGGGTCATCAGAATGTATTGCGCCAAAATAAAACAAACTGCCACCTGCATTATTGTTAATTGAAAAATCCCATTTTGTTGCAGGCGTTTCAACCCAATCAGCATGCTTTTTTAATAAGTTCTCACAGGCATTTCCGGTAGTAAACCAATTGATAGCGGTTTCTAAAACACGGTCTCTATCCTGGTGAAAATCTTCAGAAGTGTTCGCAACTTCAATATCAGGCTTGATGCCATCAAAATCTTTTTCATCTCCATTTGCCCGCATAAACATTTTTATAGCGGTAGGTGCTACGATGTAAGTATTAGGCAGCATGAAATACATTATTTCTCCAAAGTCATTGGCAGGTTCTGCCGTTGTTTCACCAACTAGCGTGGCCAGCTGGTAATCTTTAATGGCATTAGTCAGCATATTGGCACTGCTGAATGTACCAGTGCCAATCAATACAACAACTTTTCCATTATACCGCAATGGATTGTCTGCCGGTTTTTTTAATTCAGTCACATTATATTCATACAATTTTCCATTCTCCCAATCCTTAAACGGATCATTTGCACCAAGTAATGCTGCGAAGGCTTTTGAATGTTTGCTGATGCGCAACTTCATTCCACTTGTATTACGATAAGGTTTATTGGTGATATAACTTAAAAGGGTATCACCCAATCCACTATCACCACCACCATTCTTGCGGATGTCAATAATTAATCCATTCGCCTTTTTTTGATTGATCTGTGTAAATGCATCACGAAGAAATACTGAAAAAGAATCTTTCAGTTTTCCATTCATCGTATTAAACTCAATCAATGCAATATTATTTTCTAAAAAACGAAAGGAGAAAGGTTTATAAACAGGCTGATCAACCGAAAGTACTTTGGCAAGACTATCAGTTTGCTCATATGTATAACCCGCTTTGGTAAAGTTCAGTGTATCATTCCCATTTATTGCCTTAATCTTAAAAGGACTTTCCAAACCATCCAGGTACAATAATTTGCGGAAATAATTCTTTACCATCAATTTTCTCCATGGTTCAAGCCCGCCAAAAAGTTTTGAATACTTATCGTACAATTGTTTTACCGGAACACCATTCACTTCTATGATCCGGCTGAATGCAGGCAATTGAAATCCGCTACCGAGGTCACGCTGCACAACAAGGCTTTCATCATTAATTTCATAAAGTTGGTAGGGGAAACGTACGCTGTGATAGGCAAACATGCTGTCGCTAACCCGGTTTGTACTAAAGCCAAGATGACCTTCATCCAATGCGCCGATCAGGCGGCTGATGGCAAAACTTGCTTCAAAATGAGTTACACTATCCGGCAATTCATCCAGGATATTCTTTTGCAATTGTTGCATTGCCGCAGGGCTGATTGCATGGTAAGGATTCACATGACTTTCTTCCATGGTTTTTTGCCAGACCTGCATGTCCTCTTTCAATAAATGTTTGGGAATTTTTGTTTTTGCAAAACCTGGCGGTGCATTTTTATAATATAAAATATCTGACTGTGCGCCGGCATTTACAAATACAAAAAGCGATAAAATGGCTGGAATTAATTTAAACAACATAGCAGATAGGCTTGGTCGTTTAAACCTGAATAATTTGTTCATCCTGCAAAGTTGTAAAAATTTTTTACTGGCAGGATTTCAATTGTAACGAAATGAGGAATTCAGTGGATGAAAGGGAATGATTTTAAATGAATGGTGTTAACATTTTTTTTATTGGAAAAAATATTGCGATTAAATTCTTTCAAGACTTTCTCTCGTCAATTCATTTTTTGTATCCCCGGTATTTAAAGTTGATGCCGGCTCAAACAATAATAAAGAAACTTCTTCATCTGCCACCGGCTTATGTTCAACACCTTTAGGCACGATCAGAAATTCATTCTCTTTTATTTCGACAATCTTATCCCGGAATTCCATTTTCAAAATGCCTTTCAAAACATAAAACATTTCATCTTCATTATCATGCTTGTGCCAGATAAATTCACCTTTCAATTTAGCTAATTTCACATGCTGCCCATTCAATTCGCCCACAATGCGGGGATTCCAATAATCATTAAATAAAGAAAGTTTTTCTTCAATATTTATTTTGTCCATAATATCGTTTTTTATTTAAACAGAGTTCCATTTCAAATTGGTTGATATAATTTTCAAGACCCAAACGCTCCATCAGGTTAATTGAACTGGTAGCATCTGCCGGAATATTGATGATGGTAATATTGGGGTCATAATTTGTGGCAATATGATTGAATAACTTTTTGGCAAGACCCTGGTTGCGGTGGCCTTTGTCAATAGCAAATTGTTGTATTCTTTTGGTTTTGGAATTATAAACCAGGTATCCTGTTAAAACATTTTGGAGAAAAATTCCAATGGATGTATTGCTTCTTTTTAAATTCTCTGCTGCCATGATTGAATTGGGCCATGTTGGTTGCCAATCCCAAAATGATTGCAATCTTTCCCAATCATAATTTTCTAATGAACGTATTTCATAATCATCATTATAAATCTCATCTTGTTTCAGCTCGCCCTTAAAGCAACTGAGTTTTCGCACGGTTTTAAAACCAGCCTTTTCATAAGATAGAATGGCAGGCTTATTTTGGGTGATAACTTCTAATAAAACTTTGTCTATATGTTGTAACTGTAAAGCAGGTAAAATAAAATCGTACATCCTGTTTGTAAGTTTATGACCACGGTTTGCTGGTATAACTCCGGTGCCTGCATTGTAAACAACTTTTTTACCATTGACCAATCCATAACCATGCAGGATAAATCCTACCAGTTTTTTATTTTCAAAAGCACCAACAGAATATTCCAGTTTTATATTGTCACTAATGATTTTATCGGCTAATTGTTCTTCTGTCAGCTTCAGCGGAACGATATAATCTGAAAATGCTAAGTTGAAAACTCCAGTGATATCGGCTAACGAAATGTTTTCTAATGTTTGAAATGTTACCATGCGATTACAGCTTCACTGATTGAAGTTCTTCCAAACAAAATATCCATGAAGAAACAGTTCTTGATAGATGTACAATGATTTTATTTTTTCAAACCAATCTCCCTTAATCTTTCATCCAAATATTCACCGGCAGTTGCATCTTCATATGCCTTTGGTGTTTCATCGTTAATGCAACCTTCCAGGCAGGCAAGATTCATAGAGCTGCGGGGATGTAAAAAAAATGGAATGGAGAAACGACTGGTGCCCCACATTTCCCTGGGCGGATTAACTACGCGATGCGTGGTAGATTTTAATTTGTTATTGGTTAAACGTTGAAGCATATCTCCCACATTAACCACAATTTGCTCGGGTAAGGAAGTGACTGGCACCCAATCACCTTTTTTGGTTTGTATCTGCAATCCATCGGCGGAGGCGCCGACTAATAAAGTGATCAGGTTGATATCTTCGTGTTGTTCGGCACGAATTGCTGATTTGGGTTCATTGGTTATGGGAGGATAATGAATAGCTCTTAAAATGGAATTTCCATTATGAACGTATTCATCAAAATAATTTTCCTTTAGTCCAAGATACAATGCAATTGCCTGCAATAATGCTTTGCCAGATTTTTCAAACTGCCGGTAGGCTTCCCGAAGAGTAGGAGTAAATTCAGGAACTTCTTTGACTTCCACATTATCGGGGTATTCAGATTTTACAGGATCGTCATCCGTTACGGTTTGCCCGAACTGGAAAAACTCTTTCAGATCCGGGGCATCAAAACCTTTGGCATGCTCCCGGCCAAATGAAGTATAACCCCGCTGGCCTGCCAGTTCTTTTAATTCGTATTGATGTTTGGTATCCGGTGGTAATGCAAAAAATTGTTGCACGTATTTATACAGATCGGCAATGAGATCATCGGGAATACCATGATTTTTCACTGCAACAAAACCTACTTCTTCGTATGCATTACCTAACTGTTGAACAAATTGTTGTTTTTTGTTTGCGTCGCCGCTTTGGAAATCTGATAAGTCAACTACCGGTATGTTCATATACTTTATTTTAAAAAATTAGAATGGGAAGATAAAATTACAAAACAGGCTTGCATTATACCGAATTTTTCTGTTTGTAACTATTACACCATTTTCCTTATCCAATTTTTTAAAATTTAGCCAGGAATTGCTTTTCTGCTTCAGACAATTCCATGATCGCATATTTTTTTACATCATTGATCAGCACTTCATCCAAAATACCAACTACATCGCCATAGGATGCCAGTTCAGTTGGTTTGATCAGCAACATCATATTATCGGAGGCATTTTGCCCGGAACCAAATGAACGTTGCATATCCTGTATGGCCTGCCGGATACCGGTTGGACTATTTGCTGCAGTGAATTGAATAGTATTTTTCTGCATGGCCATTTCAAAACTTCCTTTGTAGTACATTATTTGATTATGATCCCGAAGAATAATGGTTAAGGCATCTTTTTCGCCAAGTTTTGTTGAGGGTCCGTCCTTTGGCATATAAAGATCAGAGACCGAGGGTTTCGACATTTCTGCCGTTAAAATAAAAAAGGTGATCAGTAGAAAACCCAGGTCCACCATCGGCGTCATGTCTACTTTTAAAACATGTTTCTTTAAGCGAACAACGCCTTTGGGTGCCTTTCGCATTTGTGCAGTAATGTTTTGCATAATGATGTTTATGGAAAGATGCTTCTTCCCTGTTCTTTCCATAAAACTTTTTCATTATCAAAGGTTGAAAGTCATGACAATATTGATATTTATTTAGTAATTTTTCTGCATGAAAAGAATTGTTGTTCCTACTGATTTTTCCGCTTCGGCCACTTCAGCTATGAATTATGCGGTTGAAATGGCCAAGGAAATTGGCGCCGCCGTCCATTTATACCATGTATACCAGGTACCCGTAGCCGTATCTGATGTTCCGGTGGTGATTGTTTCCGTGGAAGAATTGAAAAAGAATGCGGAGGAACAACTTGAATATTTAAAAAAAGGATTAGCGCATATAACTTCCGATAAACCCGTAACGGTAACAACGGAAGCCACGATGGGAAATACGGTTGATGAACTGGAAGAACTTTGCAAACGCATGCATCCTTTTATGGTCGTTATGGGTAGCCGGGGATCAACCGGAATGGAACGGATTTTATTTGGCAGTACTACGTTAACGGCTATTAAACATTTGACATGCCCCGTCATTGTGGTGCCACCGGGTTCCAATTATAAAGGAATAAAAAAAGTAGGGTTTGCCTGTGATTTCCGCAAGGTTATTGAAACTACGCCAACACATTATATTGAAGAACTGGTGCGGCTATTTGGTGCCTCCCTGCACGTGTTGAACGTGGATTATGAAAATAAACATTTTAAACCCGAAACCCCCGAAGAATCCCTTTACCTGCATACGCTTTTAAAAGACTTAAATCCACAATATCATTTTATTGAGGAAAAAGATATTGAAGATGGCATCAACAAGTTTGCAGAGGAAAACAACCTTGACCTGGTGATTACCATTCCTAAAAAACACAAACTACTGGATGGTCTTTTCCGTAAAAGCTCAACCCGGCAACTGGTATTTGAATCCCACATACCAGTGCTTTGCATCCACGAATAAAAAATATTTTTAAAATTCTGCGCTTTTAGGTGTGCGTGGAAAAGGTATTACATCCCGGATATTCGTCATACCCGTAACAAATTGAACCATTCTTTCAAAACCTAATCCAAAACCCGCATGCGGAACCGTTCCATAACGGCGTGTATCGAGGTACCACCACATTTCTTCGGAAGGAATATTCATTTCTTTCATTCTTCTTTCCAAAACATCCATCCTTTCTTCTCTTTGTGAGCCACCGACAATTTCACCAATACCCGGAGCCAAAATATCCATCGCTGCCACAGTTTTTCCATCATCATTTAATCGCATATAAAACGATTTGATGTCTTTTGGATAATCAGTCAGGATAACCGGCTTTTTAAAATGTTTTTCAACCAGGTAACGTTCATGCTCACTCTGTAAATCAACGCCCCAATCTTCTACCAGGTATTGAAATTTCTTTTTCTTATTATGATTGCTTTCTTTTAAAATTTTAATGGCTTCTGTATAGGTTAATCTTTCAAAATCGTTTTGAATAACAAATTCGAGTCTCTCAATCAGCCCCATTTCGCTGCGCTCCAATTGGGGTTTTTGTTTTTCCTCATCAGCCAGTCTTTGGGCCAGGAAATCAAGATCTTCCCGGCAATTGTCCATAGCATAGCGAATAATATATTTAATGAATTCTTCTGCCAGGTTGGCATTATCCTCCAGGTCATAAAAAGCCATTTCAGGTTCTATCATCCAGAATTCCGCAAGATGCCTGGCTGTGTTTGAATTCTCGGCCCTGAATGTTGGACCGAATGTATAAATATCACCAAATGCAGTTGCAGCCAGTTCACCTTCCAACTGGCCACTGACCGTTAGATTGGTTGCCCGGCCAAAAAAATCTTCTTTATAGTTTATTGAGCCATCATCGTTTTTGGGTGTATTATCAAAAGGCAGCGTAGTTACTTTAAACATTTCACCTGCACCTTCCGCATCACTTGCTGTAATGATGGGTGTGTGCATATACACAAAACCTTTTTCATTAAAGAATTTATGAACGGCAAATGCCAATGCATTTCTTACCCGGAATACGGAACCAAATGTATTTGTGCGAAATCTTAAATGAGCAATCTCACGCAAAAACTCCAGGCTGTGTTTTTTGGGTTGAAGCGGATATTTTTCAGCATCACAATCACCCAAAATTTCAACCTGTGTTGCCTTTAATTCCAGCTTCTGTCCTTTGCCTAAGGAAGGAACCACGATGCCGGTTACTTTTAAAGAGGCGCTGGTGGTGATGCGTTTTAAAAGATCATCGCCAAATTTACCCAACTCCATTACTACCTGCAGGTTATTATTGGTTGATCCGTCATTTAAGGCAATGAACTGATTGTTGCGAAAAGTACGTACCCAACCCATGACTGTTACTTCCTGTTGCTGTGGTTCTACAGCTAATAACTCCTTTATTTTGATGCGTTTGTTGAACATAAATTAGTATTTGAAAACCCTTTTCAAGGTAAAACGGCAGCAAAGATATAAAACAGCACAGATTAAGCTGGTTGAACCAGGAACCGCTAAAAATTTCCCGGTTTTTTTAAGGTTGAATAGATCCCAAATAAATTTTATAAAGGGTGAAAATGAATGTAAATTTAAAAGTGGCCAAAGTTAATATCATAGCTTGCTGCATTTTGATATTTGCTTTTCTTGCATGTCAACGGGAGGCAGATCTGAACATGGAAGAAGAAGCATGCATTTTGAGTGACCTGCGCATCGAAGCTGGTGAATGTACTTCTGACAGTACTTACAAACTCTCCATCCATTTTAAATACGAGAACACGGGAAATGATTATTTTGATGTATTTACCCGGAACAATCAAAAGATAGGCAGTTATAAATTAACAGACCTGCCCATTAGCATTGACCATTTTAAAAGAAGTGGAAAAGATTTTGACTTTATTAAAATCGTTATTAAAGATAAGCCTGATTGCTTTTTAGTTGCGGAATTTAAACCGCCAATTTGTGAAGAAAGAAAATGTTCAATCAATGAATTAAGAACAGACGCAGGAGAATGTCATTCAGACGGAACCTATGATTTGAAAATCAATTTCAATCATCACAATGCAGGTAATGATTATTTCAATGTTTATGGCAGG
>CAMPGG010000037.1 GCA_946885335.1 uncultured Chitinophagaceae bacterium | reverse complement strand
TTTGGTTCCAACCGGCAATTATTATTCACTGTTCCATTTGGACAATGATTAATAGAATAATCATAACCCAGTTCTCCAAACTGCCAAATCATTTTAGGACCCGGTATGCTTAATAAAAAGGCTGTCGACATTTCAGTTCTTCTGAGTGCCGTATTCAAATCCTTTACATTATAACTACCGGAAGAATTACCAAACTGCAGATTTTTGTACATGATCCTTTCTTCATCATGGCTTTCCATGTATGTTATTAGGTGAGGATTTTGCCAACCACGTTGGGTAAATATTCCGCCTTCAAAGTTCCAGTCCTGTTGATATCCCATGGTAGCCTGGGAAAAATTATGATTATGATTTCCCCAAAGTAACATGCCGTAATCGGACAATTCTTTCTCTTCCGTGTTTGCCGCAAAATGTTCGAGAATTACATATGCATCCTGGGATTTTGTTTGAACCGTGTCATAATATCGTTTCCATATAGCCACCCGGCTGGCATCATAATTCGACCATCCATTTACGTTACAATTACCGCCATTCACATCACAAGTTGCTGTTTGGGTAAACCCTTTGGAAAGATCAAAACGAAAACCATCTATTTTATATTCTTTTAACCAATGTTCTACCACCCTGCTGGTGAAATATCTTGTATCCAGGCTTTCATGGTTCATATCATAACCAACATTAAAAGCGTGTTTGGTTACGGGATTAAACCAGGGGTTATCCGCGGCTGGCCGGTTATTGGCATTATCAAAATATAACTGCACCATGGGAGAAAGTCCAAATGAATGATTAAGGGCGATATCCATGATTACGGCTATACCTTTACTATGACAACTGTCAATAAACTGCTTCAATGTATTTTTTGGACCATAATATTTATCAGGCGCAAAATAAAAATCAGGATTATAGCCCCAGCTGTTATTTCCTTCAAATTCATTAAAAGGCATTAACTCTATAGCATTAATACCCAGGTTCTTTAAATAATTTAGGGTGTCCGTTAGTGTTTTCCAATCATGTGCTTCTACAAAATCCCGTAACAATAATTCATAAATCACCAGGTTTCTTTTATCTGGACGATTGAAATTTTGCACTTTCCAGTTGTAAGCAGGCGAAGCCGTTTGCAGGATGCTGACAATGCCGGTAGTTAGATTTGTTGGATAAGGCTTTAAACCCGGATAGGTTGAAGCCGAAATATAACTGTCGTTGTTATTATATGGATCAAGTATTTTCTCAGCATAAGGATCGGCGATCTTTAATGTACCATCTACCAGGTATTGATAACTGTACTCGGTACCGGGTGTTAAACCGGAAATGCGTAACCACCAATATTTTCCATCGGCAGTTTTATTCATCTGGTATTGCGGTTGTTCCGTCCAGTTGCTCCCTGGAAAATCACCAATAATACTAACCCGGTTTTTTAATGGTGCATACAAAACAAGTGTTGCGGCAGTGTTCCCGGCTTCGTAATTAATTCCTTGTTTAACACCGGCGGGTAATGGAGCAATATTTACGCCTGCGGCTACAAAAAAATCAACAGTGTCCCGGCTGATAGCCGAACCATCATCTGCTTCGGCAATGATCCTTGTATTGCCGGTTTGTGTAAGTGTGTGATTAGTGGCAATGCCGGTTGAATTTGAATTTGTACGGATCAATACTCCATTTACAAAAATTTTTAAAGTTGCCGATTTATTAGCAACTGCCGCAATGTTTATATTATCACCGGATACTTTTTGAATGGGTTCAGGAACAGGTTTATAAGTTGGCTGAATGGGTGGTTCCGTTATTCTTATTGCTAACGCAGATGAATATACCGGTATGTACATATCACTTCCATCCGTGTTGGCTTGCTTTTTAGATCCGTTTCCATTTCGAAAAAGTATGGCTATCTTCTGAATATGTTCCGTGGCATCTGTAATACCGTAATAACTGCGTAAGCTACCGGTAATGGTAAACCGCCATTGGCTGTTGCCCAGGTAAGCTGCGCTTAATGCAGCATTGGGCAGGTTAAAATTCTGGTTGAATTTTACATATTTCCAATCACTGGAACCAGTACTTTTATTGGTAATAACACCGGTGTGAACATATACATCATTGGTCATGGCATATTCAAATAAACCACGGTTACCTTTTGATGCATCCACATTTATTACCAGGGAAGTTGCTGCATCATCTTCAACTGGAAAGGAGGGAGTCCAGGTTAGTAATTGGGCATCACTACAAAGAATGACCAGCAGGCTCAGGCACCCCAAAAAAGCTTTTCTCATAATGGCAATTAATAAATCGTTAGTTCTAAATCGCTACCAAGATACAAATATGTACTAAAAACACATTGCTGTCGAAAAAAAATATTTGGTTTAAACTAACTTAGCCGCATATTATTAAACTATGTATGCTACTTCGCAGATAAAAGAATTACAATCATTAACTACCGAATACCTTCAACTGGCAGACAAAAAAGCAACAGGAAAAATTGACATTGAAAAATTAAGATCAGTGCTTCGTTTTCATGAATACCGGTATTATATAGTAAGCGATCCGCTCATTGCAGATTATGAATACGATGTATTATATAAAATCCTGGAACAGTTTGAAAAACAAAACCCGGAATTGATCACACCCGATTCTCCAACCCAACGGGTGGCTGGTGCTTTAACCAAAGAATTTCCAACTCAACAGCATATGGTTCCCATGCTTTCATTGGACAATTCTTACAATGCGGAAGACCTGCTGGATTTTGATCGCAAGGCGCGGGAATTGACAGGCAAAAATGAAATAGTGTATTGTGTAGAGCCGAAGTTTGATGGTGCAAGCATTTCATTGGTTTATGAAAACAATTTATTGGTAAGGGGCATAACAAGAGGGAATGGTGTTTCGGGAGATGACATCACGCCTAATATCCGGCAGATCAGGAGTATCCCATTATCAGCCGATTTCATGTCAAAAGGAATTGAGCTAATAGAAATAAGGGGCGAAGTATTGATCAACAAAAACAATTTTAAAAAGTACAATGAACAATTAATGGAACAGGGATTTGCGCCATTGGCCAATCCCCGTAATGCAGCTTCCGGCACACTACGGATAAAAGATCCGGCAGAAGTGAAGCGGCGAAACCTGGAATCTTTTTTATACAGTGTAAGTTATTTTACAACAGTGGAAGGTGCTCCAATTCCTGAGGCATTGCTTCATCATTCGTCCTCACTCGATATGTTGTATGATAATGGTTTTCGCATACCCATCAACGAGAAAAAAGTTTTTACAGGGATAAAAGGTGTTATTGATTATTGTATTGAATTTGAGAAAACCCGTGATGAATTACCATATGAAATTGACGGGATGGTTATAAAAGTAAATGATGTTGAGTTCCAGGAAGCATTGGGTATGACGGCGCATCATCCACGCTGGGCCATTGCCTTTAAATTTAAAGCAAGGCAGGCCACCAGTAAATTATTGAAAGTGGAATTCCAGGTTGGACGAACCGGCTCAATAACACCGGTGGCGAAAATAGAACCAGCCCCGATTGGCGGCATCACCATTACATCGGTTTCATTATTTAATGCAGATGTGATCAGGGAAAAAGATCTTCGGATAGGCGATTCAATTTTGGTGGAAAGAGCGGGAGATGTAATTCCATACATAGTTAAACCACTGACGGAATTAAGAACCGGGAAAGAAAAGCCCATTATTTTTCCTACGCATTGCCCTGTTTGCAATGATGAATTATACAAACCCGAAGAAGAAGCCGCCTGGCGTTGCACCAATATTAACTGTGAGGCACAGGTGCTGGAAAGAATGATCCATTTTGTAAGTAAAGATGCTATGGATATCCGTGGTTTAGGAGATGCCAATATTCGTAAATTTTATGCCCTTGGATTGTTGCATAATATACCTTCCATCTATCGGTTGAATTATGACAAACTCAGGATACTGGAGGGTTTTGGCGAAAAATCTATAGATAAATTGCAGGCTGCGATTGAAAAATCCAAATCCCAGCCGCTCAATCGCCTGATCTTTGCCCTGGGCATTCGTTATGTGGGCGAAACCACCGCCAAAGTATTGGCACATGAAGTAGAACATTTATTGGATTTTAAAAAATTTAGTAAAGAACATTTACAAACTTTTGAAGATATTGGACCAAAAGTAGCGGGCAGCATATTCCAGTTTTTTGATAATGATGATAATATTCAAATGCTGCAAGAATTGGAAGAACTTGGTTTACAATTAAAAAATGAAAAAAAAGCACACATAACGGATGGAAATTTGCAGGGACTAACGTTCTTGTTTACGGGCACTTTACCCAGCCTGAAAAGAAGCGAGGCGGAAGCTATGGTTGAACAACATGGCGGAAAGATTGTTACAGGTGTAAGCAGTAAATTAAATTACCTGGTGGCCGGAGAAGAGGCTGGAAGCAAACTGGAAAAGGCAAAGAATACCGGCACTGTAAAAATAATATCCGAATCGGATTTCCTTAAGATGCTTAAAAAATAAATTGAAACATTAGGCTAATTATGTAACTTAGAAATAAATCGCATAACCGACCGGGTAATATAAGATCAACTTCATTACCCGCATCACCAAGTCATCAAAAATTAATTTTAAACTTTACTGTTATGATCAAAAAATTAGCTGGCGAAGAGTGGAAACCATTACAGTTCTCCGGCTGGAAACAGTTGAGAAATAAGTATGCCCTTTCCAATATGGGTCGCATCGCAAGTTACAAGACTGACGTATTAAAAGATGGAAAGCTTCTCAACGGTTCACTCACCACCGGGTATCGCACATTGAACCTGCATCGCCCCGGAAATAAAGGAACACTTTATATACACCGGGAAATGGCCAAATTATTTTTGAAGAAACCATCTCCAAAATATAAATACGTGATTCATGTTAATCATGATAAAACCGATAATAAAATTAAAAATATCCGTTGGGCTACATTAGAGGAAATGATTGAACACCAGCAAAAGAGCCCCGCAAAAGTTGCTTACAAACAAGTTCAGGCAAGCCGCACAGCCGGCCTTAAGTTGAATGCTACACAGGTAAAGAAAATTAAGGATACGCTAAACAGCAAAACCCGCAAACTGACTATCAAGCAACTGGCTGAAAAATATGGCGTAAGCGAAATGACCATGTACCGGATCAAAAGCGGAGAAAACTGGAGCCGCATCTAAATTTTTTATTTTATAATTTTCTGCACTCCTGCACCCGCATCAAACGGTTGCAGGATTTTTTTTTCAATTTTTACATGAAATGATTAATCCCAAGACACTTCAATTTTTAAAACAACTGTCAAAGCATAATAATAAACCCTGGTTTGATGATCATAGAGCACAATACGAAGATGCACGAAATGATATGGAAAAATTCATTCAGTCTGTGATCGATAAGCATAGTTTAAAAGATACGGACCTGACAGGCCTTACAGCCAGGAAATGTTTATTCCGGATAAACCGGGATGTCCGTTTTTCTAAGAATAAGCAACCTTATAAAACCAATTTTGGCGCAAGCATGGACCGCGGTGGAAAAAAATCTGGATTTGCAGGATATTATTTTCACCTGGAGCCTGGAAAAAGTTTTGTAGGCGGTGGATTATGGATGCCTGAAGCACCTGTTGTAAAAAAAGTCAGACAGGAGATTGATTATTGCCTGGAAGAATTTGAAAGTATTATCCTGGATAAAAAATTTAAAAAGGTATATGGTGAACTTTATCATGATGAACCAGGTATAAAGCTGGTAAATATTCCCCGGGATTTTGAAAAAGATAACCCCGCTGCAGAATATCTTAAATTCAAAAGTTGGTTAGCCATCGCTAATCTAAGCGATGATGAAGTAACCAGCAAGGATCTGCAGAAGAAAACGCTTCATGCTTTTGAAGTATTACAACCATTGGTCAAATTTTTAAACAGGGCCATTGATACTTCAGCTTAATGCTGATGTACTAACGTTGAAGTATAAGGTAAATGCAGTTCGGTTTCAATGCTTAATTTCGCAACATAAAAATGATCTATGGCCATACGCATTTTTGTAACAGGCGGCACATTTGATAAGGAGTATAATGAAATAACCGGGGAACTGTATTTCAAAGACACGCATTTACCCGAATTATTTAAACTGGGACGAAGCAAATTAGATGTAGACATCCGCACACTGATGATGATTGATAGCCTGGAAATGAAAAACAGTGACCGGGAGCTGATTGCAGAACATTGCAAATCATCGGAAGAAGACAAGATCATCATTACGCATGGCACAGATACCATGGCAGAAACAGCCAAAGTGCTTGCTCAAAAAGTAAAAAATAAAACCATTGTATTAACCGGCGCTATGATCCCTTATAAGTTTGGCAGTTCAGATGGTCTCTTTAACCTGGGAAGTGCTTTGGCATTTGTACAAAGTTTACCACCCGGCGTATATGTTGCTATGAATGGCCGTTATTTTAACTGGGATAATGTGCGAAAAAATAAAAAGACCGGGGAGTTTGAAGAGACCCGGTCCTGATGTCCGCATTATTTAAATAAATCATTTTTATACAGGTATTCAGCAATCTGCACTGCATTGGTAGCCGCACCTTTGCGTAAATTATCACTCACAATCCACATGTTCAGTGTGTTGGGTTGCGATTCATCGCGACGAAGTCGGCCCACAAATACTTCATCTTTTTCATGTGCATCCATAGGCATGGGGTATTGTTGGTTTGCAGGATCATCAACCACAATTACTCCTTCTGATTGTGCCAGCAGTTGCTTTACATCATCCAGGTTAAAATCATTTTCAAATTCTACATTCACTGATTCGCTGTGACCGCCCATTACTGGTATACGTACGGTTGTTGCAGTAACTCTTATTGAATCATCCTGCATAATTTTCCTGGTTTCGTTCACCATTTTCATTTCTTCTTTGGTGTAACCATTATCCATAAAAACATCTATCTGCGGAATAACATTCAGATCGATTGGGTATTTATATGCCATTGGATAATCAGCCGTTGATGTATTGGAAGCTTTTTTTCTTTCACCCATTAACTGGTCAACCGCTTCTTTACCTGTTCCGGTTACACTTTGATAAGTAGATACCACGATCCGCCTGATCTTATATTTTTTATGGAGTGGATTCAATGCAACCACCATTTGAATAGTAGAACAATTTGGATTAGCAATTACCTTATCCTCTGAAGAAAGAATGCCTGCATTGATCTCGGGTACAACCAGTGGTTTTGAAGGATCCATTCGCCAGGCGGATGAATTGTCAATCACTGTAATCCCTGCCGAAGCAAATGCCGGTGCCCATTGGAGTGATGTATTTCCACCTGCGGAAAACAATGCCACTGCCGGTTTTAAAGCAATTGCATCATCCATGCTAACTACTTTATATTTTTCGCCTTTAAAATAAATTTCTTTGCCTACGGATCTTTCAGAGGCAACAGGAATTATTTCTGTTACCGGGAAGTTTCTTTCTTCCAAAACCTGCAACATTTTTGTACCAACTAACCCGGTAGCGCCAACCACTGCAACTTTCATTTTTTTATTATTTAATGATATAAAAAAAGCCTCCCGTTCCGGAAGGCATCAAGCATATTTTTTCAAATACATCGTTAACCCTTCCCAATACGGAATCGTTTCGTTGTGTATTTGTAATGTTTTTGCATATAAGCAAAAATAAATGCGTAGTCCATATCTCCCAAATAAATTATGTTAACCCTTTTCTATTGCCGGGTTTTGCAACTGTTTTATTAAATTGTTAGTATGAAACTGCTGCTTGCAACATCCTTTTTATTGCTTATTTCTTTTTTTGTAAAAGCCCAAAGCATAAACCGGTATGATGTTGTAATCAGCGAGATCATGGCCGATCCATCTCCGGTAATAGGATTGCCAAATAATGAATGGATTGAATTAAAAAACATTTCTGCTTCACCCATTAACCTCCAGGGTTGGCGGATCGCTGATGCTTCCGGGCAAAGTGGCGCCATGGCAACTTATATTTTACAACCAGGCAGCATGGTAATTATTTGTGCAAATAGTGCGGCTACCAGTTTATCTGTTTATGGTGATGTGTTGCCTGTCACCAGCTTTCCTTCACTGGATAATGATGGAGAATTAATATTCTTGAAAACAGAAAATAACCAGGTGATGCATGCCATAGCCTATAATATTACCTGGTACAAAAATGAATTGAAAAAAGAAGGAGGCTGGAGCCTTGAAATGATCAATCCCCAAAACCCTTGTGCCGGTATTTCCAACTGGACGGCCAGTATTGATAATAATGGTGGAACGCCAGGTTTAATAAATTCTGTACACAGTTTAACCACTGACCATTCTTTGCCTGTTTTAAAGAGAAGTTACAGTACCAGTAATTCAACGGTGATTTTAGTATTTGACGAAGGGATTGACAGTGCATCAGCCGTACCGATTTCCAATTACCAGGCAGATAATGGATTGATCATTACGGACGCAATTGTTCTTGAACCACTTTTCAATGAAATTCAATTGCATTTTAATCAACCAATGGAACCGGGAAAAATATACAGTATAACAGCAACAAACATACGAAACTGCAATGGCCAGGCATTACCTCCGCAAAATACGGTGCGTACAGGCATTAAGGAGGATATTTCTGTCATGGACTTAGTGGTGAATGAAATTTTATTTAATCCCCGCAGTAATGGAAACGATTTTGTGGAATACTTTAATCGCAGTGAAAAAATCATTGATGCTGCTGATTTATATATTGCCAACCGCAATAGTTCCGGGGACATCAGTTCGGCAAGACCGATAAGCGATGTTCCATTTTTAATTTTTCCGGGTGATTATTTTGTTGCAACTACAGACCTGGAAAATCTTCAATTGAATTACCTGGTAAAGGATCCTGGTGCAGTTTTCGAATTGCCTTCATTACCTTCTTTCCCTGATGATGAAGGAATTGTTTTGTTACTGAATAAACAGGGAGATGTGATTGATGAAGTGAACTATCACCGCAACTGGCATTTTAAATTAATAGATAATGATGAGGGCATATCACTTGAACGCATTGATCCCGATGCACCTTCGCAACTTTCAGCCAACTGGCAATCAGCAGCATCTACAGCAGGATATGGAACACCTACCTATGTAAACAGTCAACTTAAACAAAGTGGAATTTCTGATATGGCAATATCCATATCACCAAAAATATTTTCTCCGGATAATGATGGCCAGGATGATTTTGTTATGATCAATTATGCTTTTGATGAACCAGGTTATGTTGCCAATGTAACCCTTTTTGATGCCGCCGGTCGACCGGTAAAAAACCTGGTAAGAAACGGGACACTCGCACAACAAGGATCATGGAAATGGGATGGTTTGAACGAAAACAACCAAGCCTTACCCGTTGGCAATTACATTGTATTCACCGAGATCTTCAACCTGCAGGGTTCAACAAAAAGATTCAAAAATGTTGTAGTACTTGCTAAGCGCTTTTAGGATTGACTGAAAAAGGTTATTAAAAAAATACTGCTTAAACCAGTTCAATATCAAAATGAACAAGTTCTTTAAATTGTTGCAGTCTTCTTTCAATTTCTGTATGCCCGATCTCTTTTAAACGATCCGCACCAAACTTTTCTACACAAAAACTGGCCATGGCAGAACCTACGATAATGGCTGATTTCATATTTTCAAAACTGATATCTTTTGTACGAACAATATGCCCGATAAAACCACCTGCAAAAGTATCACCTGCGCCTGTCGGATCAAATACATCCTCTAACGGCAATGCCGGTGCTACAAAAACCTGCTCTTCATGAAATAACAAAGCACCATGTTCACCTTTTTTAATAATCAGGTATGTAGGTCCCATTTTTAAAATTTGCCTGGCTGCTTTAACCAAAGAATATTGACCACTTAACTGGCGGGCTTCGCTGTCATTCACCATCAATACATCTACATGTTTCAGCACCTCTTCCAGGTCATGGAGGGCGGTTTCCATCCAAAAATTCATGGTATCTAAAACAGTCAACCTGGGTTTGGTCTTCATTTGTTTAATCACGCTCATTTGTACGGCCGGAACCAGGTTACCCAACATCAGGTATTCACTGTTTTGATAACTCTCAGGTAAAACCGGTTGAAAATTAGCCAGTACATTTAATTGCGTATCAATTGTATCACGGGTATTCATATCCATGTGATACTTTCCACTCCAGAAAAATGATTTTTCATCTTCCTTTATTTGCACACCTTCCATTACCACCCCTCTTGCTTCCAGCATTTTCAGTTCTTCTTTGGGAAAATCGCCACCCACAACGGAAATTTGGTTAATGGGACGTGTAAAATTTGAAGCGCTCCAGGAAATATATGTGGCAGCACCACCTATTGTACGATTATTTTTTCCAAAAGGTGTTTCAATAGCATCAAATGCCATGGAACCTACAACGATCAAAGACATATTTTTTAATTAAGGGTAGATAATAACCTGCAATTTTCTGCCGGCTTTATTTGGCGGTGCAAACCTACACATTTATCCAGTATAATCATTTAACCGGATTAAGCAGGTAATGTGTGAGAATCATTAAATCGAAAGAATTTTTAATCTAAGTTTGCATACCAGCCCTGATTAACCCATTACACCTTTATTGCACTAAACCATAGCGCATAATTTGTTATTTCAGAATAAACATTAAAAAAATAATCGCATGAAATGAGCCATAAGATATCGCATAACAATCGGGATGATTATTTGGCGAATTCCATATGGCTAAAAAAAATTAAAATAAAACATATGAAAAAAATTTTTTTAACGCTTGTACTTGCATTCGTATTTCTTTTTAAATCTTTTGCAGACGAAGGCATGTGGTTGCCTCTTCTTTTAGGTCAGCAGGTTTACAATGATATGGTGAAGAAAGGGTTGAAATTATCCAAAGAACAATTATACAGCATGAACAAAGCATCGATCAAAGATGCGATTGTAATCTTTGGTGGTGGATGTACCGGTGAAATGGTTAGTCCCGAAGGTTTGTTATTCACCAATCACCATTGCGGGTACAATGTTATTGCCAATGCCAGTACAGTTGAAAATAATTACCTGGCCAATGGTTTTTATGCCCGTAACAAGAGTGAAGAAATACCTGCACAGGGTTTAACCGTTCAATTCCTGTTGCGTATAGAAGATGTAACCAAAGAAGTTTTGGATTCATTAAAAAATTTATCCGGCACGGAAAGAACACAACGTCAATCGGCTGTTATTGCCAACATCAATAAACGTTTTTCTGATAGCGAAAAAAATATTGAAGCCAGGGTCAGCCCGCTTTTTAAAGGCAATCAATACATGGTTTTTATTTACCAGCGTTATTCTGATGTAAGACTGGTTGGCACCCCGCCTGAAAGTGTAGGTAAATTTGGTGGAGATACTGACAACTGGGAATGGCCACGCCACACAGGAGATTTTTCTATTTTCCGTGTTTACATGTCAAAAGATGGCAAGCCTGCCAGATATGATGCTACCAATGTGCCCATGAAACCAAAATGGTTTTTACCGGTTTCACTGAAAGGAGTGAATGAAGGTGATTATGCCATGATCTATGGCTACCCCGGTGGCACCAACCGGTATGAATCATCTTATGGCATTAAAATGTCTACAGATGTTAATAATCCCACTTTGGTGCAGCTGCGGGACATGCGTTTGAAATACATGTTTGAAGAAATGAAAAAAGATCCTGCAGTAAAATTGCAGTTATCATCATCATATGCCGGTATTGCTAATTACTGGAAATTTTATGATGGAGAAACCAAGCAATTATTGAAATACGATGTTTACGGTCAAAAACAAAAACAGGAAGAAGCATTTTTAAAATGGGCCAAAGGAAAACCTGAATATGAAAATATTTTCAGTGATTGGGCCAAAGCTTACGATGCATGGAAACCTTATGCATTACACAGGGTTTATATGAATGAAGGAATCATGGGTTCTCCGCTTGTTGCCTTTGCTGGTACACTCTTACAATTGGAAAATGCTTTGGTGAGCCAGAAATCCACGGAAGCTGATGTAAAAAAAGCTATTGAATCAGTGAATGAATACAGGCAAAGTTTTCTTTCAGAGGAAAACAAACCATCTGATCAGAATATTCTTGGTTCAGCATTAATGATGTATTATAAAAATGTTCCGCAGGATCAGCATCCTACAGGTTTTTTCCCTGCATTAAGAAATTCATATGGTCCGTTGGATGAAGAATCCACTTACCGAAAATATGCTTCAGAAGTTTTTAAGAACACCATCATTTTTGATGATGAAAAATGGAATGCATTTGTAAAAAACCCGGATGCCAATACGTTGCAACAGGATCTTGCTTTTAACCTGGCCAGCACTTTTATCAAAAATTATAATACCAAATACGCTCCTTATTATGCACAGTTTGTTACATCCAATAATGAATTGGGAAGATTGTATTTAAAAGGTGTTATGGAAATGGATCCTAAAAAGGTTATGTACCCGGATGCCACTTTTACTATGCGGGTAAGTTATGGCAGTGTTGAATCTTACAGGCCAAAAGATGCAGTGAAATACGATTATGTTACAACCTCAAAAGGCATACTTGAAAAGTATATACCGGGCGATTATGAATTTGATCTGCCCCAGAATGAAATTGAATTGCTGAAGAAAAAAGATTTTGGACAGTATATTGACAAAAAGAGAAATGACCTTGTCATTAATTTTATAACTACCAATGATATTACCGGTGGTAATTCAGGTTCCCCGGTTATTAATGGCAATGGAGAATTGATCGGCCTTGCATTTGATGGAAACTACGAAGCATTAAGCCATAAACTTGCATTTGATAAAGTGTATAACCGCACCATTTGTGTTGATATCCGTTATGTACTCTGGTGCATCGATAAATTAGGTGGTGCATCGCACCTGGTGAAAGAATTAAAACTGGCTAAATGATAATTTTAAAAAGAAGGCCACCCAACAAATTGGGTGGCTTTTTTTGTGCCTATTAATTTCTTAACATTGCAAATACCAATTACTTCTTCTTGAAAAAAATCAGTTTTACTTTACTGGTCTTATGTATGCTGGGCTCGAACCTGTTAGCACAGAAACGTTTTAGCATAGCGACTGATGCCAGTGTTTTAAGAAGTTATCATTCAACGCAAAAATTCTGGGCTTTCGGACAAACAGTGAATGCAAATTTTCACCTTACACCTGTTCATGGTATATACCTTTTTGTTTCTTATTATTCGCCCGGCGAATTTGTAAACCAGGTCAAAGCCATTGCCCGGCAACCAGGTACACAACCGCAACAAATTGATATTAATAACCGGGCAGAAATTAATTACAAAACCATTTCGGTTGGATATAAACGTTACCTTAAGGGAAATGCCTATGCCGAAGAAAACTGGAATTTATATGGATATGCAGGTTTTGGATTGATTATGGCGAATGCAAAGAATAATTACCAAATGAACCTGGATACCTCAGTATATCAACCCCCCGCACAACCCATACATGCGGAAGGACGTTTTCAACGTTTAACATTGGATGTGGCATTGGGTGGAGAAGTTCCGATCAGGGGCGATCTTTATTTATACCTCGAAGGCCGCAGCTGGGTGCTTACCAGCCAATATCCTACCCCATTATTACTGGAGAATAAAAATACACCGATGTTATTTGCAGCAAACTTTGGATTGCGGATCCTGTTTTAGGATCAAATCATTTTTATATCAAACCGTCCTTCTGTTACAGTAATGTATTCACCCGGATTGGACATGCTTTCAGCCCTGAATTCAAAAGTACCTGCAACAATTTTATTGATACGGTCAACTTTGGTAATATTTACAAAACCACTAAAATTCGCATTGGTCACCCATTGATCCAATGGCCTTATTTTACGTTTAACGTGGTAAGCATAACTTTCTGTTTGATTTGGATAGATGGATACTTTTTTATTCAAATGATATATACCCGGTTCTGTGACATTTTTTAAATAGATCTCGAATTCTGTTTCTGTTGGTGAAATTGAAAAGTTACGGGCGTTGATTTTAATGTTATCATCAATAAAACGTGCCTCCAGCAAAGGTGCAGTAGGAACAATACCAAATCCGGCTGGAGTCCAGAATTCACCATCGAGTTTGGCCCCAAATGTATTTTCGCCTGTTTGTGTGGCAGGAGGCAATTCAAGAACATCTTTACTGCATGCCGTTAAACTGAGTATCACTGACACAATTAAAATCCATCTCATACATTCATTTTAGCTATGTAATCATAAATCATGCTAACATTCATTGCATTAATGGCAACGATCATATAATTTTACCCACTTTACAAATTCAAACCATGGCATCATTAAAAATTGAACAGGTAGATATTTATAAACTTTATATTCCCTTACATGAGCCCTTTGTTATTTCATTGGGTAAAATTGAAAATGCGGAAAATATTATTGTTGTTATCAAAACAAATGAAGGTATTTCCGGTTTTGGTGAATGCAGTCCCTACCTGTCCATAAACGGTGAAAGCATTGATACCTGTTTTATTGTAGGTCAATATCTTGCCAAAGCATTAAAAGACCAGGATCCCCTTGACCTGAAAGGATGTATAAAAAAAATGGATAAAACCATTTATGGTAACAGCAGTATAAAAAGTGCTTTTGATATGGCCTTATATGATATCGCTTCGCAACATGCAGGTTTACCGTTGTATGAATTTTTAGGTGGAAAAATTGATAAGCCATTGTTTACGGATATGACTGTAAGCATTGGTGAGCCAGAGAAAATGGCAGCAGATGCACTAAAATATAAAGAGGCAGGTTTTACGGCTATCAAAGTAAAGCTGGGACAATCCAAAGAAAAAGATGTTGAACGTATAAGAAGCATTCGTTTAGCCATTGGTAAAGATATTCCACTGCGGATTGATGCCAACCAGGGTTGGAAAGTAAAAACCGCCATAGACATTTTGCAGGCATTGGAAGAATATAAAATACAGCATTGCGAAGAACCTATTGCCCGCTGGAAATTTATGAAGTTGAAAAAAGTAAAGGATAACAGCCCCATTCCAATCATGGCCGATGAAACATGTTGTGATCATCACGATGCAGAAAGGCTGATAGACCTGGAAGCCTGTGATTCTATCAATATAAAATTGGGTAAAAGTGGCGGATTATACAATGCAAAAAAAATTATTGAACTGGCTGATAAGGAAGAAATGCCCATGCAGGTTGGCGGTTTTATGGAATCACGGTTAGGCATGACCGCTTCTGCACACCTTGCGCTTTGCAGCCCCAATATTCACTACTGCGATTTTGATACACCATTGATGTTTACAACCGACCCTGTACAGGGAGGCATTGTTTATTTGCCAAATGGAGAAATTAAAGTACCAACGGAACCTGGTCTTGGCGCCACTATAGATGAAGCCTGGTTACAAAAAATGGAAAAAATATCTGTATAAATAAAAAAAGCGGCGATATAAAATCGTCGCTTTTTTTTGAGATATATATGGAGTTAAGAATTGTCTGCTGCTCCCTGTTCAATCAACCTGTATAATTCATCCAGTTTAGGAATCAGAATAATTTCTGTCCGCCTGTTTTTTGCTCTTCCTTCAGGAGTTGAGTTTGTATCTACCGGGTCATATTGACTATGTCCTGAAGCAATGATCCTTACCGGGTCCATTTTATAAGTATTGGTAAGAATACGGACAATAGAAGTTGCTCTCGCCACACTCAGTTCCCAGTTATCCTGGTAACGTCCCCGAATAGGTACGGTATCCGTATGTCCTTCAATATTTATATTGATATCCGGATTCTTATTCAAAACTTCTGCCAGCTTTCCCAATGCCTCAATTCCTTTTTTATTTACTACCGCACTTCCTGATGGGAATAATAAATTTTCAGAAAGACTAACATATACCTTGCCATTTTTTTCACTCACGGTAAGATCATTTGCACTAAATGATGTAAGTGCATTAGCAATGGTGTTCTTTAAATCGTTTACTGTTTTACGTTGCTGATCTATGAGTGACTGCAGGTAATCAATTCTTTTTTGTTGTTCACTCAATAAACCTTGCTGAGTAGCAGACTGCCGATTGATACTGTCGATCTCATTATTCATTGCTTCAATCTGGTTCTGCAAGGTTGCTTTACGTTCTTCCAGTTCCCTTACACTTTTGTCAAGGTCACCAAATTTTTGAGCATAGAATGCACTATCGCCACGATATTTTTGCCGGGCTTCGGCAAGTGCAGCCTGGGATTCATTGTATTTTTTACTGGATACACAGGATGTAAAAAATATCATCAAAATAAATCCCCATGCACTAAACGTAAATATCTTTTTCATACTACTTGTTTCGCGGGTATGTAAAAAAACTATGCCATAAGAAATTTCAATGGCTGTTGATAATGGAAGTAAAATTTAATCATACAATTTTTGCCTGTGCTCGCTATAGTATATTTTCCGTTTGGTGCGTGGCAAAATTTTCATTGTAACCTCGCTGCCATCAGCTGCGTATTCTTTTTTATAAACCTGGAAAGAATCGTGTTTACCTGATGTTGACAAGTTCTTATAGAAAATTTTTGCATACTTTACTACTTCATTAATAAGTTGGTTCAACTTAGCCGCAGGTATTTTTCCAACTTTGCTCAATGGATGAATGCCTGCCCTGTACAGTGCTTCATTCCTTATCTTGTTGCCAACTCCGGCAAATAAATTTTGATCCATTAAAACATCATCTATCGTTTCATTTGAATGTTCTTTCAAAAGCTTTTTTACATAAGAAGGGTCAAATTCATCACTCATAATATCTATGCGCCAATCATATTCGTCAGTGGGTTTGCCTTTAAGCTTTTGGGCCTTTACTATATATCCATTTATTTCACCTTTGGCAAATTCCAGGAAAAAAGACCGGTTAACATCTTTTCTTTCATTGATCAATATTTTTCCAAATAACATTAAATGAACTCTTACCGTGCCGTTGGCAAATACAAATAATAAATGCTTGCCCCAGGTCAGGATGTCTTGTAATTTTTTTCCTTTGATCCAACCAGCAGGCATTTTACCATAGCCCCCGGCATTCTTCACGATCTTACCCTTAAAAGGCATCAACTTATCTCGTAATGCTAATATAGAAGGTCCTTCAGGCATCAACTTCCCTATGCAAAAATTATACTTATCAAAAACGGGATTTACTCAAAGCTTTTTTATAAAATAAATCAAGGAAACTTCTCCCACCCGAACATCCCATTATATACATTTTTTTAGATTTTTTTGAACATCTTATAGATTGTCTATTAGCACTTTAAACA
>CAMPGG010000036.1 GCA_946885335.1 uncultured Chitinophagaceae bacterium | reverse complement strand
TTTTTGAAACCGGGGAAACAGGTTGAACAATAAACAAATCCACCTGGTAAGGGTGCAAAGGTAAGTATGAAAAGGCAAAAAAAGATGCGTGTTGGATTAATGACTGTTTGCCACATAGCTTTCAACCGGCAGCCGGTTTTGCAGGCTGCGGGCCAGTGTCATTTCATCCGCATATTCCAGTTCGCCGCCAAAGGCAATACCGCGGGAAATGGTGGTAATGCGAATGGCATGCGGTTGTATTTTTTTCTGGATATAAAAAATGGTGGTATCGCCCTGGATGGTAGGACTAAGCGCAAAAATGATTTCCTGAACCTGGTCTTTTTGCACCCGGTTAATGAGTGATTCAATTTTCAACTGGTCGGGACCAATTCCATCGAGCGGAGAAATAACGCCACCTAAAACATGATATGTTCCATTGAATTGCTGGGTGCTTTCAATGGCAATCACATCGCGGATATTTTCTACTACACAAATCACTTCCTGTTTACGCATGGAGTTGGCACAGATGGAACAGATGTCACCATCGGCTACATTGGCGCAGCGGTGACAAAATTTTATTTCGCTGCGCATTTTAGAAATGATCTCGCCAAAATGTTGCACATCTGCTGTTTCCTGCTTTAATAAATGCAGCACGAGGCGTAAGGCTGTTTTTTTTCCAATACCCGGCAGTCGGGCAAATTCGTTGACGGCGTTTTCCAGAAGTGCAGAAGAAAATTGCATGTTGCAAAGATAACCCGGGCTTTTGAGTGTTGTGAATTTTTAAGTTCTTATTATCAAATGCCCGGGTTATTTATTGAAAGTTCAGTATGGTATTATTTTATTTTTTGGCGATGCGGTACAGTTTGCCACCATCTGTTACTGCGTATAATGCGCCATCATTGCCCTGGGTTACATCCCTGAATCTTTCTCCTTCATCAGCCAGTAATCTTTCTTCGCCGGTAACCCTGTTATTTTCAATAACCAGGCGGGCAATATGCTGACTATTCAAACCGCCAATGAATAAATTATTTTTCCATTCCGGGATGGCATCACCGGTGTAAAAGGTCATACCGCTGGGGGATAATACAGGGTCCCAATAATAAACGGGTTGTTCCATTCCTTCTTTCTGGGTTATGCCTTCGCCGATTGTTTCTCCGCTGTATTCAATTCCATAAGTAATGGTTGGCCAGCCATAGTTTTTGCCAGGTTGAATCAGGTTCAGTTCATCACCACCTCTTGGGCCAAATTCATTTTCCCAAAGATCTCCCGTTACGGGATGAAATGCCAAACCTTGTACATTCCTGTGTCCATAACTGTAAATCTCGGGTCTTGAACTGGATACGGTTGGATTTCCGGGTGCCGGCTGACCATCAGGCGTGATACGAATGATTTTGCCAAGACCAGAATTTACATCTTGTGCCTGGGGACGGGTTACTTTATCTGAACGTTCACCGGTGCTGAAAATGATGTTCCCGGTTTTATCAAATAAAATTCTTGAACCGTAATGCAGGTTGCCATTATAAGCTGGCGTGGCCCGATAAATAACGGTGGCATTTTCTATTTTCGTTTCATCATCAGATAATCTTCCTTTGGCCACAGCCGTTAAATTTCCGCCTGATGTATTTTCAGAAAAGGTCCAGTAAACCATCCTGTTACTGGCAAAAGATGGATCTAATGTAAGTCCCAATACACCGCCCTGTCCATTTGAATTTACCTCAGGTAGCCCGGTTATGGCCGCGCCTACCTGGCCGGTTTGGGTTGCAATGCGCATGGTGCCGCCTTTTTCTGTAATTAATAACCGGCCATCAGGCAAACTGGTTATTCCCCATGGTTTTTTCAGATCGTTGGTCAATACTTTACCTTCAATGGGAGTGCTTGTTTTTACACCACCAATCCTGGTTTGACCGGCAAATGCCGGCTTATAATCCGTGTTGGGAGATTTTGTTTCTACCGGGTTGCTGCTGGTATCTGAACCGGTGGCTATAACCCCATCGGTGGTAGTTTGGGAGCCGCAGGCAGAAAATAAAAAAGCCAACCCGATTGAAGCTCCGGCCAAAATTGTACGCATATTTTATATTTTCAGGTGAATGATTAGCGATGATAATATAGTATTATTTGCTGCAATATTCGGACCGGGGAAATTTTTTTTGAAATTTAATCCAGGTTAATCCCGGGGTTGAGGCTTTGAGAAATGTTGTCGGAATCGAGGTGTCCATTAGTTTATTTGGTCAAAACCAAATACACCACGTATGCAAAGTAAGCCGTTACCATAAACACTCCCTGCCATTTTTGAATGACTCTTTTTTGTCCAACAAACATCACTAAAAACAACAATACACTTGCGAATATGGTCATCAAGATATCTCCATTTAAGTTGGTGCTGAACGGCAATGGACGAATGATGGCGCTGGCTCCCAGAATCCAGAAAATATTAAAAATGTTTGACCCCACTACATTACCGATCGCAATGTCTGATTGTTTTTTATATGCGGCAACCGCTGATGTTGCCAGTTCGGGCAACGAAGTTCCAATGGCAACAATTGTTAACCCGATCAATGATTGACTAACATTATACAGTTCGGCTATTTTAACTGCACCATCTACAATCCATTTGCCTCCAACCACTAATCCAATAAGGCCAAGGATAATAAATAAAATTGCTTTTGTATAGCTAAAAACTTTGATTTCATCTTCAACAATGTCATCAGTAGATTTTGTAATCCCAAAAGTGTAATAAAGAAAAATCGCTAAAAAAGCTATAAGCACCAGGCCGTCTATCCTTGTGAGACCAGAAAATGTTCCGCCATCAATCAGCATGTCGTTCGCCATCAGCCCTAATATAATAATAGCCAAAAGGCTAAATGGAATTTCTTTTAAAACAGTATTTCTCTTTGCCGTTACGGGGTAAATAATTGCAGAAATGCCGAGGATCAATAAGATATTGGCTATGTTGCTTCCCAGGATATTGCCAATGGCAATTCCACTATTGCCATTAATACTTGCATAAACATTTACAATAAATTCTGGCGCTGAAGTACCAAATGCTACGATCGTTAGACCAATAACTATACTGGAGATCCTGAGTTTTTTTGCAATGGAAGCTGAACCATCCACCAATAGATCGGCTCCTTTGATCAAAATAAAAAATCCCATTATAAACAGTATGTATGTAATCATAATGATTATTGATTTGAAAATTTTATTTACAACATAAATAAAGCATTTCGCATCAGGAGGGCACGATGATCAGGTATAGATGTAAGTTTTGCAAGGAAAATTATGATTGATCGTTGAACAGTTCGCTAATCCTGCGAAACTGGTAATTCAATTTCAAATTCATTTTCCCAATCTGCTTTAATATTCACAGTGCGGCTGGTAACGGGCCTCACAATTTCAGGCTGTTGCCGAACGCCAAAAAATTTCCCCGGATCCCAAACGCCATTTCCATTTGTATCATTCAATATACGGATGCGGTAGTCGCCAGGCAAAAATAGCGGCTGGGTAAAAGTTTCAGAAGTTAATGGGTAAGATGAAACCACCTGGTCATTTAATACAAATTGCAAAACCGGGTTAGTATAGGTTTCAAGATTTCTGAACCGGATGCTCACGGAACCATAATCTTTTAATACTCTTGAATTAAAGCTGATGGTATCTGCTCTTAATAATTGATGTCCCAAAGTATCCGTGGCAAATTCTTTTTGTAAAATGAGATGGTAACTCGTTCCGGGTCTCCAGCTGGCAGTAAATTTTAATTGTTTCTTATTGCTGTCTAAAGTTGTTTTATAATTGGTAAACGGAATAAAACTGGAGTCTGTATACAAGCTAATCATTGTAGTATCCAAAGACTGAAGCGGATGCTCGAAATTGAGTTGCACATCACCAAAAAGATCAAGCGGCCCTGTAACATTGGTTGTAAATTTTAATCTTTTATCCTGCTCATTTTTATCGGCTATACTTATCCCGCTGCCTAAAGCTGCCTGGGGTTTGGGATAGGCATACGCGTATAGCGTAATGGGTTCATCATTATTTTCAATGCTGACAGGTTCTGTATTGAAAGCAAATAATTGGGTTGAATCAGTATATCGTCGCTGTCCGCCCTGGTCCTGCACCGCATATAAATTGAAAGTGCCCGGTGGTAAATATCGAAAATGAAATTTACCGGCAGTATCCAGTTTTGCAAAATACCTGGGCCTTTCTTTATAAACCGCCGAATCATCCAAATTCCGGTGAAGCATCACGATCAGCGTAGAATCTATTCTACCGGTTTCTGCCAATATCACTTTTCCTTCTAATTCCAAAGAGTCTATCCTGTTGCCCGTTGAAAATACATAGGTGAAATTGCCTAAAGGATTTTTTTCATTATAATCCACAATCGCATTTCCAAAGTTGATGGAGTAAGTAGTATTTTCTTCCAGGCTATCTTTTAATCTTACGGTTACCGTTTTAAGTTTTCTATTCACTTGCGGATTTACCAAAGGAGTTGGAGAAACGATCAGGTTGGCCGGAATATCCTGTAGTTCAACATATTCATCAAATTCAAAAACAATTCGATTTTCATCGAAATTCCGGGTTGAATCTGCGGGAGTTACAAAAAGCAAAACAGGAGGCGTGGTGTCCCTTGGTCCACCAGATGGCGGAATGATATTGGCACAGCCCGGGCTAACAAAAAGTTGGGAAGCAATAAACACCAGCAACAATAAACCCGGAAAAATATTTTTTAATCGACCCACGAATTTTTCATTAATGAGTGGCAAACTTATATGCTAAAAACCAATTATTCAGGCTTGCTTTATCAAAATCCTGTTAATCGTGGTTATTTAAGGTAATATCAATAATAAACTTAGGCTTTAATTTAAAAACTGGTCTTTGATATAAGTGATGGCGGTTTTACCATGCGCTACTGGTTTACCTTCTTCGTTTACATTTACAAAAACCATTTTTTCAATGGTTAAAATACTTTTACGGGTGATCTTGTTTCTAACTTCACAACGCAGCGTAATGGAAGTATTTCCAAATTCAGTAGCTGTAATGCCTAATTCAATGATATCTCCTGATTGGGCCGAACTGACAAAATTGATTTCAGAAATAAACTTAGTTACAACCCTTGGATTGCCTAATTGAACAATGGAATAAATAGCGGCTTCTTCATCAATCCAGCGCAGCAGGCTGCCACCAAATAATGTACCATTGGGATTCAGGTCTTCGGGTTTTATCCATTTCCGGGTATGAAAATTCATGATCAAAGATTCTTTTTGTTATAAAATATTTTTTCAACTGTATAATCTTATAACAAAACAATCTACCAAAAGATCAAAACGAAAAGTGAAATTCCCTATCCCGAAAAATTATACTTCATCTTCCATCCCTTGTTCCTGTAATTCATGCAAAGCAACAGCCATGTTATTGGTTTTTACAAACTGGCACCAATGACATTCTTCTTTGCCGCAACCCGTATAGAAATCATGTTTTTCTATTTTTTGCCAGGTATCAACAATTTGTTCCGTTACCGTTGTTATATCTGCAGGACTGATAACAATCTTTTCTTTGCGAAATTTTTTCTTTTTATCAGGTTCCACAAAATCAAATTCCGCACTTACCGCCTCCCAGTTTTTTAATGGATGATGATCAACCAAAATTTTATAAAAAACAGCCTGCCTCCAGTAGTCTCCACCATTCGGATCTTTTTCGGATGGTCCGCATAATTTGGCTTTTGATTTATCCGGGTCGCCGGTTTTGTAATCAACCACATTCACCATGTTACCGTTAAATTCAAGTTTGTCCAACTTGCCTTTTAACGGAACACCACGCAAAACAATTTTACTGATATTGGTTTCCACAGCTACAACCCTGTTCCATTGATGAATGTATTGATCATAGTAGTTTGAAAGCACTTCATGACCATATTCCAATCTGCGGTTATATTGTTCCCGTGTAAAACTTTCGCGGTGCCTTTCCATGTACCAGTTAAAATCTTCGATCAGTATTTCTTTAGCAGGAAATACCTGGTTGTTGTTTTTCATTTTTTCGAAAAGCACATTCAATGCATGGTGCACGGCGCTGCCAAACTCCGTATTTTCATTTTTAGAAGAAGGAATGCGAATTAAATTTTTGAAATAAAATTCAAGCGGGCACTTTAAATAGTTGTTTAATGCTGTTACATTCATTACAAATTTTTCCAGTATCCTGTTCACAAAATCTTCTTCCATCTTTTCTATTTCAGGTGATTGTTCTTCTGCAAATGCCAGGGACTGGAATTCAGTTAAAATCTCATCATTCAGATAAATTTTTTGTACGGGTAAATTGCTTTGATCCAGCATTTCTGCAATAAACATAGATGGTTCAATTTCTTTGCCATCATCTTTGAAACAACAGTAAGAAATGTTTAAAAATTGCTGCGCTCTTGTAAGGGCTACATAAAAAAGTCTTCGAAGTTCTTCCGATTCGTTTGTTCCATCACTACTTGTTGATGAAGAAAAGATGGTATCTGGTAATTTATAGCCACCACCGGGTTTTCTTTTCTTTTCCCAAAACAGCGCATTGGCACCGGCAAAGAAAACATGTTCATATTCCAGGCCTTTGGAGCCATGTGCCGTTAAAAGATTTACCCCTTTATCGGTACCGGTAACCTGCACCAGCGGTAAAACCAGTTTTTCTTTTTCCATCAGTTCAATTATGTCAACCAGTTGCTGTAAACTGAGATAAGGATTGCGACGGGTTTCGTCTTTTACAAAGTCAAACAGCACCGTGAGTACTTGTATTTGCCAGTGTTTATCGGGGCTTTGCATAATGTTTGATAACACGCCGGCTTCCCGGATAATATTTTCAAACAAATTCTGCAGGGTAACATTCGAAACATCGGTCATTAATTTTTCAATCGCAATACTTGCCTTTTTCATTCCATCGGGAATGCCCGGTGTAAAAAGATCGGGTGCAGGTGCATGCGCTTTTTCAAATAATAATTGGCGCAGGCTGATCTTGTTTTCCCGGTAACCTCTTTGAGAAACTTCAATGCTTAGTTTGGCAATTTCGATGGGTGGAATGCCGAACCAGTTATAATGCAGTATCTCGAACAATAATTCATCACCACTGGAAGGAAGATAATGTTCTGCAGCCAGGTATTTTAAAACATTGATGATCTTTTGAGCCAATGGTATTTCCAGTACATTCAAATGTCGCTTACTGTATACCGGTATATTGCGTAATCCAAAATATTTTGTCAGCTCTTCACCATATTTATTTTCTTTATAAATAACGGCAATGCGCCCGGGTGAAGTTCCGGCAGTGATCAATTTTTCAACCTGCCGCGTAATATCGATCATTTCACTGCGCTGCGTTTCATAAACATTTATTTGCGGCTGGTGCAACAAATGTTTGATATCCGGGTGGCTTGAAATAAGTTCTTTATTCAAACCGGTGATTTTATTGACCAGCCTTTCCTGGTTGCGATCTATCAGGAATTTGGATACATCCAGAATTGGTTGAATGGACCTGTAATTATGTGTGAGCACTACTTTCAGCAGATCTTCTTTATAGCTTTCTGCGAATTGCATCATGTTTTCCACGTTGGCTCCCTGGAAACGATAAATGCTCTGATCATCATCACCAACTACAAAGACATTGGGTTGCTGTCCCCAAAAATTTATGAGCAGCTTCACCAGCATGTTTTGCGTGCCACTGGTATCCTGGTATTCATCCACCAAAATATATTGATACTGTTCCTGGTAATTGGCCAGCAGGTTTGGATTTTCATTAAAAGCTTTGATCACCCAATTGATCATATCGTCAAAATCATAACGGTTACGCACACGCATCATTTGTTGAAACCGATCGAATTCATGAACGGCAGCCCGTAATTTTTCCATTCTTTCCCGCTGCTCTGTTATTTTATTTTCATTCAAATCACCCGCTTTATTTTTACCAGTCGCCTTTTTATAGATATACTCAGACCTGGTGGGGAGATCATCCATATATTGATCAATAGCCTGTTCAATAAATGCCGGCGTCCAGCCTTCTTTTTTCATGGTACTGAAAAGCGATTGCAGGTTTTTGATCTCGTAATACACATCGCCCCGGTATCTTTTTAGCGGATGATTTTTGGGAAATGTGTCAATGAGTTCTTTAAATAATTCAATTCTCTCCAGGTCGCTGATTGGTTCCAGTGAATTTTTTTCAAACAATGAAAGATTATCCTGGATCACTTCATTACAAAAGCCATGGAAAGTGTAAATCCCCACCTTATACGCATCTGGTCCGATAAATTCGAGTAAACGTTTGCGCATGGCAATAGCGCCGGCATCTGTATAAGTAAGGCAAAGTATATTGGATGGATCTGTGTCGGTATCCAGCAGGATGCGGCCAATTCGTGCAGCAAGTATTTGGGTTTTACCCGTGCCAGGTCCGGCAATCACCATAACCGGCCCTTCAATTTTATCAACAGCTTTACGCTGGTGCTCATTCAGTCGTTTATATTCCTGTTCAAATTTGGCATTCAGCCTATCTTTTTGCAGCATAAAATTTTATTATCAATCATTATTAGTGGAGAAATTTAACCTTAAGAGAGGTTCTGGTAAAGGTAAGTATTTGCTATTATTTTTAGTAAACGAAACTGTCTTTGGGCGTAAATTGTGCAGAAATGGGCAATCTAATTAATATTGAATATCATTCATGTTCCCGGCCTTTTTCGGGGTTTGATAGCCAGGCATTTTCCAAAGCTTCAAACTCTTTTAAATCTTCTGCAGAGAAATCTTTGTTGGATAATTTCGACAAGTCGGGCTGTCCCGCATTTACCCAGGCAGTATACCAAAATGAAGCGATGGCAAAAATAGATTGGCGCATTCTCCGTTCAATCATTCCATTTAATTCCGCATCATAAGCTTTGGTAAAAGCAGATGAATACTGGCGGATGATTTTTCCATTTCTTTCTTCAAATGCATATTTGCGATCGGCACCAAAACGTTCTGTCAAATTTTTTTCAATGGACAAAACAGAATCAGCGGCTAAGGAACTTTCCATCACTCGTTCCCAAATAAAATCCAGCGGATTATCAATATAGATTGCTTTGCCAATAAAGAAATCCCATTCTTTATCAGCTAATAATTCCGGTGCACGGCTTTCCCAAAAACCATGGATTCCTTTTTGGCCGGTTAGCTGTCCGTTATAATTGCTGTGTGCATGCAATGGCACATGTGCATCAGCGATATAATGACCTATTTCTGTAGAAAATTTTAAAATCCGTGCCTGGTTCTTTTCCCTGAAAGCCTGCGTTAGCCTGGATTGCATCACCATGATCCACCACGGGCCAATACCATGCGCCATCAATGTGTCTTCTGAATATTTTGCAACAGCATCATCCCATTTGCGCGGCAATGAATCAAAAGGATAAGTGCCATACCTGTCCAGGTCTATGTAATGACGGGGTCCTTCTTCAACAATGGCATATCTTCTTTTATCAGGATCAATTGCATGTTCACTGATAAATGTTGCATTCGGTTTGTACAAATGCATCATTTGGGGCGGCAACAGGAAAATGGCATACTCGTTAATTTTGCGATGCGCAAAAAACCCCCAGGAAAAAGTATCATGAAAGAAAAAAGTAGCAACAAATATGAGTACCAGCTTTTTCATTTCCGGTTTTATTGTTTATGCAGTTCGCGATCAATTTCCTGGATCACTTCATCATCTTTATTATCCTCTAATTCAACCACGCCACCCGTAACGGCAAATTTCATGGCTATACCGGATGATATATGTTCTATCTTCTTCACCTTGGAACGATGCAAAATATAAAGCTGGCCCGCAAAGTTGTATGACTGTGGAACGTAAACCGAAACATGATCGGCACCGAGGTTAAATTTTTCCAATTCTTCCCCGGTCAAAAATCCAATGATCCATACATCCTCAGAAAAAACATTTACTAAAACAGCTTTATCAAACTTTTTCTTATCGCCTGCAAAAGCCTCAAAAAAATCTTTTACAGAACTGTAAATGAATTTAATGGCAGGCATCCGGTCAAGCACCTTTTCAAAAAAAGTTATAAAACCACTCACCAGGTAGGTGGAACTTATCCAGCCAACAAAAATTAAAAAACTAACGATCATTACAAATCCGAGTCCGGGAATATTGAGGTATGGCCTTAAAATACCATCGATCATATCGAATAGCCAATAAATAACATAGGCTGTAATAGCCAATGGCGCCACCACCAGCATGCCTTGTACCAGGTAGCGTATAATTTTTCTGTAAGTGAAACGGGTTAAGGCTTTTGATCGACTATCCATCGTTTGTTTTTGGGGCTAAGATAGTTTTTTACCGGGAAGCATGGGGGTGACATATTTTGATGAGCGGTAAAAATAATTAGTCAGGAAACTTTGGTTACGATAAAAGTTTCCATAGTTTTGCCGCCCAATATGGAAGTGAGAGATAGAATATTAACAAAAGCAGAAGAATTGTTCATGCAATTCGGGATACGTTCGGTATCCATGGATGATATCGCCCAACACCTGGGAATATCCAAAAAGACTATTTACCATTCATTTGCTGATAAAAATGAATTAGTTGATGCGGTCATAGAAAAAGACCTGAATCTGCGCCAGCATGATTGTATGCATTGCACCGAAAAATCGCTGAATGCGGTACATGAAATCTTTAGTATGATGGATAACCTCATGGAGCAGTTTCAACATATGAACCCGGTAGTGATTTATGACCTGGAGAAATTTCATTTTAAATCATTCAAAAAATTCATGGCATTTAAAAACCAGTTTTTAATGGATATGATCCGGCATAACCTGGAATGGGGAATAAAGGAAGGATTATACAGGGAAGATGTAAATGTGGATGTGATTTCCAGGTTCAGGCTGGAAAGCATGATGCTTCCATTTGATATCAATGTTTACCCGCCTGCAAAATATAACCTGCCCACAGTTATGCGGGAGATCATTCAGCATTTTGTATATGGAATCGTAACAATTAAAGGCTATAAAATGGCTCAGAAATACAGCCAGCAAATGAAACACAGTATTCAAAAAAATTAATCAATGAAGTTTAAGTCAGTTATAAACAAAGGTTTGCTTATTGGTTTGGGGATTATTCCCCTCGCATTATTTGCGCAGGATACAACGATCCAAACAAGACATGAATTTTCGGTACAAGATGCCGTTAATTATGCCAGCAAGAATAATATCCAGGTAAAAAATGCATTGGTCGATATTTTAATCCAGGAGCAGACCAATCGCGAAATAACCAGTGCGGCATATCCATCTTTAAATGGAAATATCAGTACTACCTATAATCCAAATATTGCTGTTCAGCGTTTTCCAAATTTTATTGGCCAGGGTACTTATATGGTATTGGCGCAGGAAGATGTACGCCGCGGAAATGGAACGGCCATCACCTTACCCAATGATTTTGGATTTATAGAAGCACAGTTTGGAACCAAATGGCTGGCTAATGCAGGTTTGGATCTTAACCAGATCTTGTTTGATGGACAGGTATTTGTTGGATTGCAGGCCAGGAAAACCTCCATCGATTTCCAAAAAATGAATGCGGAGGTAACTGAAGAAATCGTTAAAGCCAATATTTATAAAGTGTATTATCAACTGGCGGCAAGCAGAACACAAATTGAATTGCTGGATGCCAACCTGGAGCGGTTAAATAAATTATTATCTGATACACGCATTATTTATGAAAATGGCTTTGCGGAAAGGCTGGACATTGATAAGCTTTCTGTGCAAATATCCAACCTGCAAACTGAAAGGGTAAAAGCTTTGAACAGCATATCTAACGGTTACCTGGGTTTGAAATTATTAATGGGCATGCCAACATCAGATACATTGATTTTGACCGATACACTTTCAGATGAAACGATTAAAGAAGGTATTCTTGAAAACCAGGATTATGCTTATGAAAACAGGAAAGAATTTCAACTGGCAGAATTAGGCATAAAGTTGAATGAATTTAATATTCGCCGCTATAAGCTAAGCAAGTTGCCTACGGTAAGTCTGGGTGCCAGTTATTATAAAAATGCCCAACGAAATAAAGCTGATTTTTTTAACGGTCCCTATTTTACCTCTTCATCAGTAGCGCTGCGGGTGAATGTTCCCATATTTAACGGTTTTAGTACCAGGGCAAAAATCAGGAAAGCAGAATTAGAGCTGGAGCAATCCGTTAACCAGCTGGAAGGGTTGAAATTATCCATCGATAATGAAGTGGAAACAGCATTGACTAATTACAGGTCTGCTATTGCAACAATGGATTTTCAAAAGGAGAATATGGAGCTTGCTTCGCGGGTATATGACCAAACAAGGATAAAATATGAAGCTGGACTTGGTTCAAATACTGAGATCAATGCAGCGCAGGTGGATTTAAAAACAGCACAGACAAATTATATAAGCGCATTGTACGATGCTATTATTGCCAGGGTAGATTATATGAAAGCTACCGGTAAACTATAGCCGAATAACTATTTAAATACGTATGACCATTAAAATAACAAAAATGAAACACAGCCTGAAAGTCGCCTTTACTTTTTTCACATTGGTACTATTGGTTGCATGCAGTACCGGCAAGAAAGAAAGAGAAGGAGAGCTGAATGATAAAAAAGCAAAGCTTGAAAAATTAAAAAATGAGCAACAGAAACTGACTGCAGAGATCGATGCTTTGGAAAAAGAGATCATTGCTTTAGATACCGCAGCTGCCGGAAAGGAAAAAGCCAAACTGGTATCCTTAACCGAATTGCAACCGGCAAGTTTCAATCACTTTATCGAACTGCAGGGAAAAGTGGAGTCAGACAATATTGCTTATGTAACACCGCGTGGTGGCCCCGGCCAGGTGAAAGCTGTGTATGTTAAACAAGGTGACGCGGTTAGAAAAGGCCAGTTGCTTTTAAAGCTTGATGATGCAGTGGCACAAAAGCAAATTGATCAATTACAAACGCAACTGAATTTTGCAAAAGATATTTACCAGCGGCAGAAAAGCCTCTGGGATCAGAATATCGGTACAGAAGTGCAGTTGCTAACGGCAAAGAATAACGTAGAATCGGTTGAAAAACAATTGTCACTTGCCCGTCAACAACTTTCTTTCTCCAATGTATATGCGGAAATGAGTGGCATTGCTGATGAAGTGAATGTACGGGTCGGTGAAATTTTTGGTACCGGTCCGCAATTAAGAATAGTAAATACAAATACATTAAAAGTGGTTACCGAAGTACCGGAAGCTTACCTCGGTAAAGTTTCCAGGGGAACAAACCTGCTGATAACTTTACCGGAAGCCGGGATGAAAGAATATCCCGCAAAAGTGACTGTTGTCGGGAGAACCATCAACCCAAGTACCCGTACATTTTATATTGAAGCCGCCATTCCTGCGGGAAGCAGTTTAAGACCTAATCAAATTGCGATTGTTAAAGTACAGGATTATTCAGCAGGCAATGCCATAGCCATTCCATTAAAGACATTGCAAAATGATGAAAAAGGAAAGTTTGTTTTAGTGGCTGTTAAGGAAGGTGAAAACCTTGTTGCACATAAAAGACAGGTTGTTGTGGGTGAATTATCGGAGGGCATGCTGGAAGTGAAAAGTGGTTTGATGCCAGGTGATATGTTGATTACAGAAGGTTTCCAGGGGTTGTTTGAAGGCCAGCTGATCACAACTGAAATCAGCTAAGCATTTTTTAAAAATTTTTAGAATAAGATCAGAATTATAACCACATAGTATGAGTGTTTTAGAAAACATTAAAGGGAAGTTTAAGCATTTTGGCCCAACAACCTGGAGTATCAGAAATAAAACTTCCATCTACCTGCTTATTGTATTTGTAACCATTGCTGGTGTTTTTCAATTCATAACGCTTCCGAAAGAGCAGTTCCCTGATATTGTTATTCCCACTATTTACATACAAACAATTTATGTAGGCAACAGTCCCAAAGACATAGAGAATCTTGTAACGCAACCCATCGAAAAGCAGATCAAGGGTATTACAGGCGCAAAGATCAATAAGGTAAACAGTAGTTCCGTACAGGATTTTTCCGCAATCACTGTAGAATTTGATACTGATGTAAAAACAGATATTGCTTTACAGAAAGTGAAAGACGCGGTTGATAAAGCAAAACAGGACCTGCCAACGGATCTTACTGAGGAGCCCATAGTGCAGGAAGTGAGTTTTTCAGATCAGCCGATCATGTATGTAAATGTCAGTGGTGATTATTCGCTGGTGCAGTTAAAACAGTATGCGGATGAATTGCAGGACAGGTTGGAAGAACTTTCTCAAATCAATCGTGTAGATCTTGTTGGTGCACCTGAACGTGAATTCCAGATCAATGTAAATAATTACCGGATGCAGGCTTCCGGTATTACGTTCGATGATATAGCCAACGCCGTGGCCCGCGAAAACCTGGATATTTCCGGTGGCTTATTGGATATTGGCGATACCAAAAGAAATATCCAGCTTAAAGGACAGTTCAAAACAAAATATGATATTGAAAAAGTCATCGTTCGTAACTCGGGCGGTGCGCCAATCTATCTGAAAGATATTGCAGACATCAGGGATACCATTAAAGAAAGAGAAAGTTATGCACGGTTAAATGGAAAGAATGTAATCACACTAAACATTATTAAAAGAGCGGGGGAGAACCTGATTGAAACTTCTGATGATGTAAAGAAAATAGTTGATCAGTTAAAAGCCGATGTCTTTCCTAAAGACCTGGATGTAGTTATCACGGGCGACATGAGTAAAACGACCCGTTCATCATTCAATGAATTGATCAATACGATTGTCATTGGTTTTATCCTGGTACTTATCATCCTGATGTTTTTTATGGGTGTTACCAATGCATTCTTCGTGGCACTTTCTGTGCCGCTGAGTATGTTTGTTGCTTTTATCTTTTTACCCGCAGCTGATCTGATTGTAGGAGGGCATGTAACATTAAACTTCATTGTACTCTTTGCATTACTTTTTGGCCTGGGTATTATTGTGGATGATGCCATCGTGGTTATTGAAAATACACACAGGATATTTTTTGAAGGCAGGGGAAGAATCAATGCTGAAAAGTCGGCGATGATGGCCGCAGGTGAAGTTTTTATCCCGGTATTGGCCGGCACATTAACCACATTAGCACCTTTTGTTCCATTACTTTTTTGGCCAGGTATTATTGGTAAGTTCATGATTTACCTGCCAACCATGCTGATCTTTACTTTGTCGGCTTCATTGATTGTGGCTTTTTTAATGAACCCTGTTTTTGCGGTTGATTTTATGAATCACCCGCCTGAAGAAAAGGAACCGAAGAGTGCCATATTTAAGAAACCAGCTTTATGGATCGCGGTGGGTGCGGGTATATTGTTTGATGTATTCGGTCTTACTTTTTTTGGAAACCTGATATTATTCATCGTTCTTCTGGTCATACTCAATAAATATGTACTGGAGGGTTGGATACATAATTTCCAAAACAAATTTTTGCCATGGCTGATGCACCATTATGAAGATTTATTAAGATGGTCATTAACACGCTGGCGCCCGGTTTATCTTTTGTTTGCAACCTTTTTGCTGCTTGTATTTTCAGTAGTGATTTTTGTTGCACGAAATGTACCGGTAGTATTTTTCCCGGGTGGTGATCCGAACCAGGTCTTTGTTTACCTGAAATTACCTGTTGGTACTTCTGTAGAATATACCGATTCAGTTACCCGCCAAATTGAAAGCCAGGTATACCGCGTACTGGATATGGACAGCGGAAAAACGAACCCGGTTGTTGAAAGTGTGATTACTAACGTAGCTGTTGGTGCAGCCGACCCGATGAGCGGAGACCGCAGTACCAAACCGGAACTGGGTCGTTTGCAGGTTTCATTTGTTGAATTTGAAAAAAGACATGGTGTATCAACAGCTCCATACCTGGATTCTATCCGTGCAGTTGTTAAAGGTGTTCCGGGTGCAGAGATTACTGTGAATAAAGAACAAAATGGTCCGCCTACTGAACCACCCATTAATATTGAAGTGTCCAGCGAAAATTTCGATGACCTTACCAAAACAGCCGTTGCACTTAAAAATTACCTGGATTCGTTGCAGATACCCGGCGTTGAGGAATTGAAAATGGATATCGACCTTACCAACCCGGAGATAACGTTAACGGTTAACCGCGAAAGAGCTTTGATCGAAGGTGTATCCAGCGCACAGATCGGCATGCAGTTACGTACCGGTTTATTTGGAAGAGAGATCTCCAAAATAAAAGATGGTGAAGATGAATATAAAATCCAGTTAAGAAATGAAGAGTTACAGCGGGAGAGTCTTACAGACCTCTTGAATATGCCAATCAATTTCAGGGATATGGCTACTGGTGTTGTTAAAAGTGTTCCTATCAGTTCTTTGGTGGAAATAGACTATACCAGTACGTTAGGCAGTGTAAAACGTAAAGACCAGAAGCGGGTCATTACGCTTGCTTCCAATGTGCTGTCAACACATACACCAACAGCAGTGAATGAGGAAATTAAAAAGAGACTGGATGATTTTAAAAAGGCACCTCCATCTGTTACCATAGCTCAAACAGGGGAAGGGGAGCAACAGGCTGAAACAGGCGCTTTCCTTTTCCAGGCATTGATTATCGCCTTGATGCTGATCCTGTTTATCCTGGTATTGCAATTTAATTCGGTCAGTAAATCGGTCATTATCTTAACGGAGATTTTATTTAGTGTAATCGGGGTGCTGCTGGGATTTGCCTTAACCGGAATGGAAGTATCAGTGGTAATGACAGGTATCGGTATTGTGGGACTTGCCGGTATTGTGGTTAAGAATGGTATCCTGGTTATTGAATTTGCCGATGAATTAAGATCCAGGGGAATGAAAACAAGAGAAGCAGTTATTGCAGCGGGTAAAACGCGTATCATACCCGTATTGTTAACAGCTATTGCTGCCATCCTGGCCTTGTTGCCATTGGCTGTTGGTTTCAATATTAATTTCATTACCATGTTCAGCGAGTTGGATCCTCAAATATTTTTTGGTGGTGATAATGCTGTTTTCTGGAAACCACTTTCCTGGACCATTATATTTGGTTTGACATTTGCCTTCTTTATGACCCTGGTAATGGTACCCGCCATGTACCTGATCGCTGAAAGATTACGCAGGCCCATGCGCAGGATGTTTGGTGGTAAATGGATCTCATTCTTAGGCATTCCGCCGCTGACGATTTTATTCATCCCATTGATGGTCATTACTTCGATCAGGCATGGACGTGATAAAAGACGTCGTCGTAAAATGTTGCGTAAAGAAAGAGATAAAGTGAATGAAGCTTTTATCGGTAGTTGGTTTTAAAGATAATAACAGCTTATAAAAAAGCCTTTCCCTTTTCGTGGAAAGGCTTTTTACTTTTGATTATGTTTTATATTAAATCAATTTTGGTTCGATATAATGAACATGATGTTCTGGTGTTGTTCCTGATTAACTGATCTCAATATTAT
>CAMPGG010000035.1 GCA_946885335.1 uncultured Chitinophagaceae bacterium | reverse complement strand
AATTGTCTAATTGTCCAATTGTTTTTGTAACAACACAGTGGCCTGTGCAAATAATCCTTCTTCCCTGCCGGCAAATCCCATTTTTTCGGTTGTAGTTGCTTTGATGGATACATCATCTTCATTAACCTGTAAAATACTTGCAATAACCTGCTGCATTTGTTTAACGTATGGTTTTATTTTGGGCTCTTCCAGGCAAAGGGTGCTGTCAACATTCACCACTTTGTATTTTTTTTCGGTGATGATGTCCATCGTTCTTTTCAACAAAATCTTGCTGTCTATATTTTTAAATTCAGAAGATGTATTTGGAAAATGCAAACCGATATCACCCAAAGCTAATGCACCAAGCAATGCATCGCAAATGGCATGCAATAACACATCCGCATCACTGTGACCAACCGATCCTTTGTGATGCGGAATTTTTATGCCGCCAATCCATAAATCATAACCCGTTGCCAATTGGTGAAAGTCAATTCCCGAACCTATTCTGTAACTCATATTCCATTTTTAATGTTGATGCGCAAATATCCGCAAACAAAAACGTCCCGGCATAATTACCGGGACGTTTTTAATTTTTATCAATGAATTTATTATTCGCTAGCCATATCATCCAAATTCCAAACCAAAGAAAAACGAAGGGTATTGGAAAGCGGGTTGCGATTAACGCCACTACCCGAAGGCAGCAGGTAAGAAAAATTCAAACCAAATACATTATAGTTTACACCAACACCCATGGTGAAATATTGGCGATTACCTTTTGTTTTGTCTTCATGAAAATAACCTGCTCTTAATGCAAACTGCTCGTTATACATATATTCTGCACCAACTGAAACCTGGAACTCTTTTACTTCTTCTTTAAATCCACCGGGTGCATCACCGAAAGAACTGAACCAACTGCTCATAACACCTTTACTGCGATATTCATCCAAACCCGCCTGGTCACCTTCTGCAGGTGGGGTTGGAACCAATAATTTATTTACATCAACACCAAAACTAATTTTGTTCTGCTCATTGAATACTCTTGTATAGGTTGTTCCTAAACCCAGGTTGGCAGGAATAAAATCTTTTTGATCCGCATTATCCGTATAGGCGATTTTTGATCCGAGGTTTGTCAAAGCTGCTCCAAATGCCCAACCCTGTCCCAGGTCGTTGGTTGCATTATAATACATGGAAAGATCACCGGCTACTGCATTACCAGCTTTATAAGTAGTTCCACCCCCGGTACCACCGGCCAGGTTTGAATAAATATATTTTAATCCCACACCAATACCTAATTGATCCGTAAGCCTGCGGGAATAGCCCAGGTCAATACCAAATTCTCTTGGACGAAATGTATTCAGATCATTTCCCAGGTTATCTGTAAACTGGATGTTACCTAAACTAAAATACCTGACGGATGCTGAGATAGCCTGTAATTCATCAAACTTATAAAACCCTGTAAGTGAAGCCAGGTATACATCATTTAAACCAAGGTCTTTTAACCATGGTGTGTAAGTAACGCCAATGCCGGCATTGGCTTCGTTAAATGGTGTTTTTGCCAGATTCCAAAAAGCGGAATTTACATCTGGTGTTGTGGCAACACCTAAATCTCCCATACCACCTGCTCTTGCATCCGGAGAAATCCTCAAGAAAGGAACCGCCGTTGTTACTACATTAATTCTTTCAGCCGTTTGCGCATTTACTTTCGTTACTACGGCTCCTAATAATAAAATTCCGGTAGCGATTCTAATAGCAGCTAGTCTCATGTATTCAATTTTATATTGATTTTGAAAGATCCAGGATTTGAAAAATGGAGGCTAAAGTATTGATTTTTATCTGAATACTAAAAAATGAACAGTTTTTCAATCACCTCTTTATGGTGTGCACCGGAAACAACTCTTAATTTATAGAAGTAAACTCCGCGACCAACTTTATCACCAAATTCATCCCTGGCATCCCATTCAAGTTCAAAAGAACGGTTTCCGGGTGTATTTATTGTAGATTTTAATGATTTAATAAGCCTTCCCCCCATCGTAAAGATTTGTAAGGTAACCTTTAAGTCGCGACCAGGTTGATTATGGGTAAACCAGAATTGAGTCCTGGTAGAAAATGGATTGGGATAATTTAAAACGTGCTTGAGTTCCAGTTCTTCCTCTTTACCAACTATAAATTGAATATTGGTTTCATTAGAATTATTCATTACATCCCAGGCTTTGATCTTCAGGGTGTGTGGTCCGGCTTCCAATTCGGGTAATTGAAATTTGACAGTTCCCTGCTGGTAACTGTCCAGGGCAGATTCATAAAATTCATTCAAAACAAAATACCGGCGGTTATCTTCATCCAGGGTAGCAATGATGTCATGACCAATGCCTGTCCCGGCAGTATTGATGCCCGATGAATCGGCCAGCTTTACAATCAAAATGGGTTGGGCATTTACTAAACTTCCATCCACAAAACGATCATCATTCAAAAAAGCCTTTATTTCCGGACCTTCTTTATCATCATTGGCCTGGTCGCCGATTCCCCCAATGATGACGCGGTTTTCTAAACCGTTAGCATCTTCTGATCCATCCTCGGCATACAAACTGATTCTTCCATTCCCGAAATTGTAACGAATGTCTTTCGGCATTTTAAAACTGAATGTATAACGGCCATTCGTAACCGAAGCCTTTCCCTTATATAAAATATTCTGCCTGCTATTAAAACCCACTACCTGGCTGCCGGGATCATTGGCCAGCGTATAAACTGTTTGCTCTTTATCATACACTGTTGGATAAACTGTTCCATTAAAAGAATTCAAAATATTCCCTGACAGGTCCGTCACAACTCCTTCCATTGTTACTTTATCAGTTGCTTTTAAAGTATCTGGTTTTATGACAGGATCCAGCCCATTGATGCTGGTAATTTGTGTATTCAATTTTGGAAATGCTAACGTTAATGCCGGGTCGCCCAGCAAAGTAAACTTCCTGTTATTGGTAACATCGCCTGATGTCTGGTATGTATAATTTTTTGCCGCCCTGACTGCTTCTCCCAGGCTCAGGTATTCTTTACCCTGTTTTGGCTCCAGGGCAAATTTTATATAATTATCATTCATGATCCGGTTACTGTATGCAAATACAACCCGTGTTGTGGTCATTAATGCAATACCCCCGGTTTCCGGTCTTAATAAAATATTCTCACCTAACGATGCAATAGTTGGATTATCATATGGCGCAAAATCACAAGTGGCAGTAATAAACAATGGAAGTTTGTTGGCATTTTGCCAGGCATTAACTGATTGCTGGTCAAGAATTGTTTCTTCGGCCAGGCGGAATGGCCCGCCATGTCCATTATAATTCCAGATCAATGTACCATTGTAAACCTGGTTGTTTATGGCATCAGTAGCCTGCGGATAAGAACTTCCACCCGGTGATGACTCCTGCCTGAAGGCATCCAAATATATTTTTGCAGCATTAAATAATTCATTGGTTTCGCTGGCGGTTTTGGTGATGATTTCAGCATCATTCAGGTGCAGGTTCTGGTCTTCATCATCTGCAATAAAACTGAGTTGATTACGCCATGGACCTAAACTTTGATCAGCATGATAAGCAATTACTTTATCTACATAATTTTTGGCCTGTTCCAAATTAGATGCCGGTATACGGCCGATCCCAACATCCAGCGTATTGATCCTTAACCCTGAATTAATATCTTCCTCATCTTCCAAAAAACCAAAAAAATCATCTGTAACGTAGGTAGAAAGCGGATCCAGCGAGTTAGCACTTTGGTACGCCGGCACCAGGTTCGTGTTGTTCAGCAAACGGTTTTTAAAGTCGAAGGAAGCATCTCCAAAAAGTAAAAGATATTTTATGGTATCTCCTAGTTCTCCAGCTTTATCAAAATACATTTTTACAAAATCCCGAATAGCCGTTGGGTCTGGAGTGCCGGAAGAAAACTCGTTAAAGACCTGGTCAGTTGTAACCACTCGTGTTCTTAAATTATTTTTTTGCTGATGAAAAGATGCTAATCTTTCTGCCTGGTTCAACAGGGATGGATGAGTTACAAGTAAATAATCAATTGCTGAAACATGATGAAGATCCTGGTTAGGAACCTTACCCATTGCCACTGGAATATATGTTTGATTAGGATAAAATGCCACATATTCTTTTAACTCCCGGCAGTCAGCATCGAATTGAAAAGTATTTCCCTGCTTCTCCCCAGCATTATTTATTGGATTTGCAACATCTGTGATATCCCAAACCATAAGATTGTCACCGGCATTTGCAATCCTGAAATTTCCCCTGCTATTACCTACAGATTGCCAATCACGAAATAATAACTGGCCGTTTGCTGGCATGGCTAAAAGAGATCGGGCAAAAACACGAAACCAGTTTAACCAGCCCTGTGCATTAAAACTGGCCGGCACGTAATGATATTGGATGGCCAATGTATCCGCAATGGGTGACGCCCCGGTTGCAACCTCCTGTTGCCGGGCAAAAACATCATGAATGACCGTTCCAACCGCAGGAATATTTACTTGCTGAACTGCCTGGCTGTTTATCCTGATATCAAAGGAACTGGCGGAACCAACAGACCGGGAAACCAGGTTACTTACCAAGTGTACAGGCTGAGTTGATAACCGGTTAACAATAGGAACAGGGAACTGTCGAAAAACGGTTTTCCCTGGCGCATCAGCAAATTCCTCTCCAAACCAATCCTTCCCACTGCCTAAAAAATTTACTGAATCCAATTCATAAAAATAGCGGAAGTCATAACTATCGATATCGACAGGCGATCCACCTACACTATTAACAGGTTGAACTCTTTTACCCGTTCCTTGTACAGTTACATAATAAAAGGACTGATCACTATACAGATTTTTTTGATGTATGAATTGCCGGTTTACTGAATCTTTCACCCAATAATGGGGACCATTTGCATAGAAAAGGACGTAATCGTTCCCGTTCAATATCCCATCTCCCCCATCCATAATCATGATAGCATTCTCCCGGAGGTCATCCGGCCGGGAAATAGTATTTGCTTCCGGCAGCATGCCACCGCCGTTTCCAAAAACCCGGATGGATGACGAAGGCACTCCGTTTACGTTTAAACCCAAACCAGCTAAAAAGGGAATATCCATTTTATAAATACCAGGCTGGTTAGCAGCTACCTTAAACCAATTTCCAGTTGCTAACACAGAATGCGGGGCATAAGTTCTTTGTGCCCGGGTTGACACAAATACACATAAGCAGCAATATAAGAGAAGGATTCTCACCATAAACAACCCATAATTAAGGTATTATCCTCAATTTCCGGCAATTTAAAACCTGGATGATAATATTTTGAAAATCATATATTCGCAGGCCGGTTTTTAAAATAAAACAAACGTGAGCATACAATATTAGGTTTCCCGTTACGTTTAATTTATTCCAAAACCCAGCATTAAGCAATATAACTATGAAATTGAAAAACTTAGCCATTCTTCTATCAAGCGTTGTGTTATTAGCCTCCTGTAAAGGGAAAGGTTTGTTTGGTAAAAAGAAGTACGACAAATCTGATGTCACTGGTTGGAATTACAATGACAAGGATATGGGTAGCTACCAGGTAGCAAAATCCAAAGAACAAGGTTCCGGTCCGGGACTTGTATTTGTCCAGGGTGGTACTTTTACCATGGGTCAAACAGAAGAGGATGTAATGGGTGATTGGAATAATATTCCGCGCCGTGTTACCGTACCTGCTTTTTACATTGACCGTACTGAAGTAGCCAACGTGCATTACCGTGAATATATTCACTGGTTATCCAGGGTTTTTGATCCGGAAGCAGACCCAGGCAACAGGGCCATTTTAGATGCAGCACTGCCTGATACATTAGTTTGGCGTAGTGAGCTTAGTTATAATGAGCCTTTGGTTGAATATTATTTTCGCCACCCGGGCTTTAATGACTACCCGGTTGTAGGTGTAACCTGGAGACAAGCATATGATTTTTGTTTATGGAGAAGCGATCGTGTAAACGAAGGCATCCTGATGAACAAAGGTTATGCAAATAAGCAAGGCATCCAGGGACAACAACAGGAAAATAACTTTACTACTAAATCTTACTTATTAGGTCTTTACCAGGCTGCTCCAGGTAAAGTGAGTAAAAAAGATAAACTGATCTCTCCAATGGGTACACCACGTACCACTGTAAATATGGAAGATGGTATCTTATTACCTGATTACCGTTTACCTTTCGAAGCTGAGTGGGAATATGCGGCTTATGGTTATATCAACCAAAATCCAAGACCCAGCACTAAAGAAGGTAAAAGAGGTGAAGAGTTGATCAGTAATAAACAAGTATATCCATGGGCTCAAAACTATAATGGTTTACGTGATACCCGTCATGGAAGCTGGCAAGGTCAGTTCCTGGCAAACTTCAAACGTGGATCTGGTGATAATGCCGGTGTTGCAGGTGGTTTAAATGACCGTGCAATTTATACTGCTCCTGTAAATTCGTTTTACGCTAATGGCTTTGGTATATTCAATATGGCTGGCAACGTATCAGAGTGGGTATCGGATGTTTATCGTCCCCTCACCTTGTTGGATGCTGATGATGTTTCACCATTCCGTGGTAACCAGTATATGAAATTATATAAAAACGATGTGGGCGAAGCTGAAATTGATAGCTTAGGTCGCGTTAAAATGGTTGCAGTTACAGATGAAGAAAGTAAAGATCGCCGTAACTACCAACGTGGTAATGTGATCAACTACCTGGATGGTGACTCTGTTTCACAGGCATCTTATGGTTATGGATTAACTACATTAGTAAGTGATAAATCAAGAGTATACAAAGGTGGAAGCTGGAATGACAGGGCCTATTGGTTAAGTCCGGGCACCCGCCGTTACCTGGAAGAAGACCAGGCAAGCAGCACCATTGGTTTCCGTTGCGCCATGGACAGAATGGGAAGCCCCGAAGGTCCAAAGCGTAAAACCGGTAACTGGTTTAAAACTCGCAGACAAAAAAGATAACTTTTTAAAATAAAATTCAAAACCCTCCGCATGCGGAGGGTTTTTTTTATGGAACAATTTTTTTGAAATAGGATATTAAGTTTTTCAATGATAGTGGAATTAAAATAGAACGTTGATAACCTAAATTTGTCAAATGAATATCGAACAACTTTATAAAATCTATCAACAATATAATTCAGTACAAACCGATACCCGCCAGTTGAAAAATGGAGACATGTATTTTGCGTTGAAAGGACCCAATTTCAATGGTAACCATTTTGCCAAACAAGCATTGGATGCGGGGGCCAGTTATGCAATTATAGATGAAGATGAATTTTCAATAGAAGGGAAAACCATTTTGGTGCCAGATGTTTTACAAGCGTTGCAAGAGCTGGCTTTGCATCATCGAAAACAGCTGTCCATTCCCGTTATAGCCATTACCGGCAGCAATGGTAAAACCACTACAAAAGAACTGGTTCACGCTGTTTTATCATCCCATTATAAAACAACGGCAACTGCTGGCAACCTGAATAACCATATTGGTGTACCTCTTACGATTTTACGGATACCTGCAGATACAGAAATGGCCATTATTGAAATGGGTGCAAATCATGCCGGGGAAATCGCTTCTTATTGCAAAATTGCCTTACCAACCCATGGCCTGATTACCAATTGCGGAAAAGCTCACCTGGAAGGATTCGGAAGTTTGGAAGGCGTAAAAAAAGCAAAAGGAGAATTATTTGATTATCTCAGGACACTGACACATGGATATGCATTTGTAATGTGGGATTATGACTACCTGCAACAAATGAGCAAGGGTATCAGTGGAATTATAAAATATGGAACTGGGGAAGATGTACATGTAAAAGGACATGTAACCCAATCATTACCCTATATGCAGGTTAAGATTACCCAAGGTTTAAACAATGGACTCATACATACCCATTTAGCGGGTGATTATAATTTACCCAATGTACTTGCCGCAGTTACGATTGGTGATTATTTTAAAGTACCGGATGAAAAAATTGTGGCTGCTATTGAAAATTATCATCCGGCAAACAGCCGATCACAGGTAGTGCAAATAGGTAGCAACCAGGTGATCATGGATGCTTATAATGCTAATCCAAGCAGCATGAAACTGGCCATTGAGCATTTTGCACGTATCAACTCCAAAAACAAAATTTTGTTATTAGGCAGCATGGCCGAACTGGGACCGGAAACCGAAAATGAACACAAAGCCCTGGTTGAAGAAATTAAAAAACATCCCTGGAAATATGTTGCGCTTGTTGGGGAAGGGTTCAAAAAATCCGGTCACCCCTACCTGCAATTCGATAATTCAATACAAGCCAAAGAATGGTTTCAAAAAGCTGAAATTCATGATAGCCATATCCTGGTTAAAGGATCGCGAAGCATGCAAATGGAAAAAATAATGGAATGATCTAACGGTTAAGATCATGTGAATTAGAAAACTGTCAATCATCATTTATAGCATCAAAAAATAATCCTGCGGCCAATGCATATACTGCATGATGCATAGCATCTGTTAGTATTCCTTTTACACCCCATTCTTTTACAGGCGGCGCTACTTTTAATGCCGGCGTCATGACCATAGCCGTACCCATTACGGCACCAAAATGAATAGCTGTAGCGGCCCATCCTTTTAATCCTGACAATGCCAGCAAACCCCGGGTTACACCCCAGGAAGTTCCATATGCCCAATGTACTTCCTGCGAAAATTTTGGCCGGTGCTGTATATTGATTGCTTTAACATCCAACACTTTGGTGGCTGCTTTTGCCGGTGCTTCACTTGGTTTGCGGCCGGTTATCTTCATTTCAATCATTTGAGAAATGGTGATGGCCGCAGTACCGGCAAGTCCTGCCAGCAGTCCTTTACCCAAGGCATTTCCAAATAATCCTATTCCTCTCGTTATGGTCCGTGAATTCATTATTTTCCTTTTAAACTGTCAAATAATTTTCCTATTGCAAAAACCATACTGGCAAAAAAAGAAACAAGCTCCGCTATATTGATGCAGGAAAATGTGCTGGCATATTTTTTATCCATCTTATAGATAGTAATTATCTAAAATCAATAACATGGACAAAGATGATTTTAAAAACCAGGTACTTCCTGAACAGGAAAAAGGTGTGCCCATTGATACGGAAAAATCAATTGAACTCCCAAATGAAGATGAAGCGATTCGTTTTTACCAAATAGCCAGGCAACGTTTGGTTGATGTAAACAGGTGGCATGAAATTGCCGGCAAACTCACCGCTGAATTCTCCTTGCGGGATGCAACGGGAAAACCAGTTGCCAGGACAGCGCAGAAAGGCGATCATTTTAAAATTGATATTCCCGGCCCGGGTTCAAAAGGTGGTGGTGGTTTTGACTGGATACAAATTGAAGACTTTGTAGAAAAACAGGAACCGGGATTTGAGAGTATTGCTTTTACCGTACGCCCGGCTACAAACCCTGAAAAACATACGGAACATGTCTCCCATTTCTTTTCACCAGAATCAACCAGTACGTTTTCAGTCAGCCGAAAAAATAATGTTGTAACTGCGGGTATCTATGACCGTAATACAAAACCCAATACCAGTGGCGATACGATTCCGGATAAAATACGAAATACCATTATTGGAGCATTTGGAGTAGGTGGGGGTGCCAAATTACAGTGGGAATCTCTGGCCAGTGCCCTGATTGAAAAAGAGGAAAAACAGACAGAACATTAAAAGATTAGATGATGAAATGAGCCATTATCAAATTTGAAATACCACAAAATGTAATAGGCGAATTACATCTGGCAAAAACAATAAAAAAAATACAGATGAAAAATAACGATGATTTTAGAGGAAAAGTTGTAGTAATAACTGGTGCAAGTGGTGGTGTGGGCAGGGTCACAGCATGGGAGTTTGCCAAACAGGGAGCTAAGATTGCATTGATAGCCCGAAGCAATGAACAATTGGATGCCACAAAAAGAGAAGTAGAAAAATTTGGTGGAACTGCTATTGCAATTCAGGCGGATGTTGCTGATGCAAACCAGGTAGAAGCCGCTGCAGAAAGAACTGAACGGGAACTGGGTGAAATTGATATTTGGGTGAATAATGCCATGAACAGTGTATTTGCTCCTTTTCATAAAATAACACCTGATGAATTTAAAAGAGTTACAGATGTTACATACCTCGGAACAGTATACGGAACCATGTCGGCCCTTAAAAGAATGAGACCGCGTAACCGCGGATCTATTGTTTTTGTAGGATCCGCACTGGCTTATCGGGGTATTCCATTACAATCCGCTTATTGTGGTGCCAAACATGGTATCGAAGGTTTTTACGACTCGTTGCGTACCGAGTTGATGCATGATAACAGTAAGATTAAAACTTGCATGGTCCAATTACCGGCATTAAATACAACCCAGTTTGGCTGGGTGTTAAACAAATTGCCTAACAAACCGAGACCAATGGGAAAAGTGTATCAACCGGAAGTAGCGGCGGAAGCAATCCTGTTTGCGGCTAAGCATAACCGTAGAAGCGTTTGGGTTGGATATCCTACTTTCCAGGCTATCCTTGGGAATAAAATTGCTCCCTGGTATGCAGATATCGTTTTAGCTAATACCGGTTTTGATGGACAACAAACAAATGAACCCGTTGAACCAAACCAGGAAAATAATGTATGGGAACCTGTTCAGGGTGATCCCGGAGCCTATGGTAATTTTCACGATATAGCGGTAGACCGCAGTTTTACATTGTGGGCCACTATAAACAGGAACCTGGTACGAACCGTTGGAGGTTTACTGGTTGCAGGTTTAATTGGTGCACTGGCTCGCAGAAGAAGTTAATTGCGGTTATACCTTATTGTTAGCTTGTTGCATGTGTGGCGGATTCTTTTGAAATAAGGACCGCCATCCGCCACCATATATATTTTTACTTTTTCTTTTAATAGCTGATAATATAATTACAAGAATCGCTGCTATTATGTTAGGATAAATCACCTGGTCATCACCATATAAAATGGAACTGATGATGAGCCAGGCAGCAACCGGAATATTTAGCCAGCGTGCATTTCTGTTTACTTCCCAAAGCGCTGTAATGGCAAATGTAACAACCAGTGGCCCGGTAATATAATTGTGTGATGAGAGTTCTTTATTGTAATCCCACAAATATGGAATGAACATGATAAATAACCCGGCTAAAATATTGATGATTTGTAAACGCATTATTAATTAATTGATTTGATTAGCGATTTCTTTATTGCCCCAAAATGCTTTCCATACGGATAATCCATTTCTTTTCACCCGTTGCAGGTATTGCAGGCTGGCCAGCATTTCATCCATGGCCGGACTAATCATAACAACGGATATTACTGCTGTTAATAAACAAAGACTGCACCATGCATCTAAAAAAACGGGTTGAGAAATGACCAATAATATACTGACCATTCCTAACGGACCAACAGCTACACCAAAAACGATAACCATCCATGGCATGGTTTTCCACCGGGAAGTTTTACCTATTACACCTGTAACAACATCGGCGAAGTATCCGAATGCACCAAGAAAAGCATCAGGAATGGGTAATATTTTTGAAATGGAAGAGTCCAGGATACGTTTACTGCCGTCTCCAAAAAAAGGCTCCCAAACATCATCGATCCATCTAACCTGGTAGGCACCGAGATACAAAGCGATGAACATGCCAATCAAAGCAATGATCACCAATGGTAAACGTTGTCCCCAGGTTGAAGGATTATAATTCCATGCGGGTGGAATAAATGGTTTTGGCATAAGTAGTTTTTATTTTTTTATAAAAACACCATGCCGCAGCCTTGTCAATTAAATAATATGTACTGTATTTAATCTAAAAATTAATGCGTTTTAATTTTGGTGCCAGGAAATGCATCAGCACCCAGGCAATAAGATAAGCAGATCCGCAAATGAGGAACATGACAAAATAACCCGTTTCAATTTTATCAATTCCTTTAAAATAATCCAATATCCTTCCTGCCAGCATGGCGATCAGGATACCACCCAATGCCCCGGCCATGCCACCCATTCCGGTAACAGAAGCAACGGTTCGTTTAGGGAACATATCCGAAACAGTTGTAAAAATATTAGCAGACCATGCCTGGTGAGCCGCCGCTGCCAGACCGATAATAAATACGGCCAGCCACATATTTAAACTTCCAAGATATTGTGCAAACACTACAGGGATTACACAAAATGCATAAATAAGCATGGATGTTTTTCTTGCTTTAAAAACCGGCCAGTTATTACGCATGAAATGAAGGGGTAACCAACCACCACCAATACTGCCTAAAGTGGCCAATGTATAAACAAGTGCCACCGGCATGGCCATTCCTGTTCCTTCTACATTATATTCCGCTTGTAAGAATGCAGGTAACCAGAAAAGATAGAACCACCAGATAGGATCGGTTAAAAACTTCCCTAAGACAAATGCCCAGGTCTGGTTATATCTCAAAAGCATAAACCATGAAATCTTTTTCTCCGGTTCAATGTTGGCTGTAATATCGGGCGTGGTGAGTGGAGTGGTTTCGTTTTCATCCTTATCACTGTGTATGTAATCAAATTCTGCCCTGGATAAACGTTTTTGTTTGGCAGGCACTTCGTATAACCAGAACCAAAATATTAACCAGATCAAACCAATGGCACCAGTAATAATGAATGCCCATTGCCAGCCCCATTGCGATGCGATAAACGGAACGGTAAGCGGTGCCAGGATGGCTCCAACGTTAGCGCCTGAATTAAAAATACCCGTTGCAAATGCCCGTTCTTTTTTCGGGAACCATTCCGCTACCGTTTTAATTGCTGCCGGAAAATTGCCCGCTTCACTTACACCCAAAGCAGCCCTTGCAACAATGAAACCAAGCGTACTCCTGACAGCAGCATGACCAATAGCGGCCACACTCCATAAAATTAACGATACCGCATAACCGATTTTTGTACCGGTTTTATCAATAAATCGTCCAACCAATAACATACCAAATGCGTAAGCTAATTGAAAAGCAACAACGATGTTGGCGTAATCGGTTTCACTCCAGTTAAACTCCTGTTCAAGATCATTTTTCAATAAACTGATAACTGCCCTGTCCAGGTAATTGATGGTAGTGGCAAAGAATACCAATGCACAGATGGTCCACCTGTATTTTCCTACCGATTCATTAATGTTTGTTACAGGGATTGATAAATTTTCTTTAGCCTTAACTTCTGACATGCGAAAAATTTTAAATGGTAAGCAATTTTTTGTTTATGGTACGCCGGGTTAAACCAGCTTGATTTAATTAATATTTTATCAGGATGCGGCAATTTCATTTACCAGGGTCAAAGCTTCCCGCGTCAATTTCGTAATGCCTGCATAATTATTCTCAGCAATCAATTCCTTACTAACCAATTTACTTCCCATTCCGACTGCAACAACACCTGAAGCAAACCATGTCTGTAAATTTTCTTTCTCAGCTTCTACCCCACCGGTCGGCATAAATTTTAATCCCGGGAACAGATCTTTGATCGCATGGATATAACCCGGTCCCAATAAACTTCCCGGAAAAATTTTTACCAATGTGGCACCTGCATTTTCTGCAGCTGCAATTTCAGTTGCCGTCATACAACCCGGTATCCACAATAATCCGGCATCATGTGTAATGCTGGCAACTTCTTCATTCATAGAAGGACAAATAACATAATCAGCACCGGCATCAATAAATTGTTTAGCCTGCTCCTTGTTCTTGATGGTTCCAATACCTAAGTGCAAACCCGGCAAGTCAGCATCGATCATTTTTTTCATCATGGAAAAATTCGACAATGCATTTTCACCCCTGTTTGTATATTCAACTGTTTTGATACCCGCATCATATAATGCATGCATAATTTTTATGCTGGTTGATTCACTTTCATGATAGAATAAAGGCAAAAGTTTTTGCCCAAGCAATTGTTCCAATACCTCGTTTTTCTTATTCATCATGGCTAAAATTTTTGATCTCATCGACAGTCGATGTAGTAGCATCGCCTGTTATAAATAATTTATTAAATGCGGCCTGAACCGCAAAGTCAATAGTTTGTTGTGGTGAAAAAAACTGAAGATTACTATATATAAGGCCTGCCATAAAACAATCACCACTGCCAACCTGATCGATTATTTTCGTTGTCCGCTTTTCTTCGGAAATAAATATTTTATCCTGGTGATATAAGGTGGCATAATATAAAATGCCTTCATGCTGGTTGAAACGAAAAGTATTTGCTACCTGTTTGCAGTTTGGAAAATTCCTGGTTATGCATTCAGATGTTTTTTCTGCCTGTGCCAGGTAATGATCTTTCTCCGAACCCATACCAGGATCTATGGTTATGCCAAGCATTTTTTCCGCAGCCCAAATATTTCCCATTGTCAGATTGCAATGCTGAACAAGTTCCGGCATCACATCTTTTGGATCTTGTCCGTATTGCCAAAGCTTTTCGCGGTAATTCAAATCAACTGAAATAAAAATATTTTTCTTTTCTGCAGCCTCCAGTCCTTCTTTACAAACCAATGCAATATTTTTATTCAATGCAGGATTGATAGCAGAAAAATGAAACCATTTTACATCAGCAAGTAAAGCATCCCAATCTAGCTGGCCAGGTTGCAGTTCAGAAAATGATGAACAGGCCCGGTCATAAATAACACCTGCATTTTTTAAATCTGCTCCCTGCGGCAAATAATATGTGCCCAGCCTGTTGCCAGAAAAGATGATGGATGATGTGTCAATGTTTTTTTTATGAAGATGGCCGATGATCTCTTTAGTCAAATAATTAGAAGGAATAGCAGTTCCATATTTTACTGGTGTTTCCCAAAGCGCCAGCGCGGTAGCTACATTTAGTTCCGCTCCGCCAACATATACAGGCATCATTGCCTGGTCCATCCATTTACCCTGTAACTGCGGGGAAAACCGGAGCAATAATTCACCAAAACAAAACACTTTATCCATTTAAAGAAAAATATATTTTCGTTTATACGTTCCAGTTAAAATAATTGCGGGCATTATTAAAACTGATATCTTCAATTACTTTGCCTATCCAGGGAATATCGGCAGGCATTTCGCCCTTTTCAACTTCTTCGCCAAATAAATTGCACAGAATACGCCTGAAATATTCATGACGCGGATAGGAAAGAAAACTTCTCGAATCGGTCAGCATACCGACAAACCGGCTAAGCAAGCCCATGTTCGACAATGCGTTTATTTGTTTTACCATTCCATCCTTCTGGTCAAGAAACCACCAACCGGAGCCAAACTGAATTTTACCTGGAATCGTTCCATCATTAAAATTGCCGGCCATGGTTGCTATTAATTCATTATCGCCGGGATTTAAATTATAAATAATCGTTTGTGCAAGCTGGTTATCCCTGTCAAGCCGGTCAAGAAACCGTGCAAGCATTTGTCCCTGTTGAAAGTCACCGATGGAATCCCAACCTGTATCAGGTCCTAATTGCTTCAGCATACGAGAATTATTATTCCGCAAGGCACCGATATGATATTGCTGCACCCAGCCTTTTTCCCAATCCCAGGTGGCAAAAATGTATAACATGGCCGATTTGAATTTCAGGTTTTCTTCTCCCGATAATTCTTTACCGGCACGCAATTTATTGAAGGCCGCTTCAATTTCCGCATCCGTATATTCAGCTGCATACACCTGTTCCAATCCATGATCGGAAACGGTGCAATGCATAGAGGCAAAATAATCATGGCGATCTTTCAATGCATCAAGATATTGTGTAAAAGTTGCGATATTCCTGTCAACAACTTTTTCCAGTTTATTTACATAATCGTTAAATGAGGCAGCGTTATCCGCGTTCATGGCTTTATCAGGCCGGAAAGCCGGTAACACTTTTACTTCAAAATTATCTTCGGCAATCTTACGGTGATGTTCAAGCGAATCTAACGGGTCATCTGTTGTACAGATCACCTTCACATGCATTTTTGCAATAAGGTTACGTACGGAATATTCAGGTGTTTGTAGTTTGGCGGAACATTCTTCGTAAATTTTGGGAGCTGTATGACTGTCCAAAATATCATGCACATCAAAATAACGCTGCAATTCAAGATGCGTCCAATGATACAAAGGATTTCGCAAAGTGTAAGGTACCGTCTCAGCCCATTTCATAAATTTTTCCACGTCCGGTTTGTTGCCGGTACAATAACTTTCATCCACGCCATTGGTCCGCATCGCCCGCCATTTATAATGATCTCCATATAACCAAACCTGGGTAAGGTTATCAAACTGGTGATCATTGGCGATTTGATCTGGCGGCAAATGACAATGGTAATCAATGATGGGCATCTTTTTCGCATACTCATGATAGAGCGTTTGTGCCGTCTTATTCGTTAATAAGAAATTCTCGTCAAGAAATTTTTTCATTTGTCAGCTTTATTACTACTATTAAACTCCTGTTGTGCCTGGCCCGACGAGCACATGATTTATCATGTACGGATCTCGGGGTCACTCTCTTGTACTTCAACAACCGCTTCGGCAAGTTGGGTTGACGTACGTCAATGGGTAGCCGATTATCAATCGCCGATCACTGACGTACAGATTAAGTGATTGCGACGCAACCAGGATGCTATGAAAAACAGCAGCTGGTATTAAAAATACGTGTTTATAAAGACACCCCTCTTTTCCAGGGAATAAAATCGTTTTGCTCATTTCTTACAGCAGCCACCTCAATTTCACCACTGGCTACTTTAATTACGTAATCTAAAATCCTTTCGCCTGCCTGTTCAATAGTTTCTGTTCCTTCAATGATAGTTCCTGTATTGATGTCAATGATATCCTGCATGCGGTTAAACATATCCGTATTGCTGGAAAGCTTTATTACCGGCGCAATAGGATTGCCGGTCGGCGTTCCCAATCCTGTTGTGAATAACACTATATTGGCACCAGAGCCTACTTCGGCTGTGGTGCTTTCCACATCATTACCCGGCGTACACAACAGGTTAAGACCATTTTCGGTTACGGGTTCAGGATAGTCGAGCACCGCAACCACAGGTGAAGTGCCTCCTTTTTTTGCGGCACCAGCGGATTTAATCGCATCAGTGATCAATCCATCTTTGATATTGCCGGGCGAAGGATTCATATCGAACCCTGAACCGGAAGCAACGGCTTTTGCATTGTAAGCTTTCATCAGCGAACCGAAACGTTCTGCTACTTCTTCCGTAACACACCTGTCACTGATATTTTGCTCTACACCGCATAACTCCGGGAATTCGGCAAGGATAACAGAGCCTCCAAGCGAAACAAGTAAATCGGAAGTATAACCAATAGCAGGGTTTGCTGAAATTCCACTGAAGCCATCAGAGCCACCACATTCCAGGCCGATACATAATTTACTCAGTGGTGCAGGCGCACGCTGTAATTTATTAGCTTCAACCAATCCTTCAAAAGTTTGTTTAATAGCTGCTGATAACAATGCGGATTCGGTTCCCATTTTTTGTTGCTCTAAAATATATAGCGGCTTTTTAAATGCAGGATCTCGTTTTGTTATTTCGTATTGCAGCATTTCCACCTGCGCATTCTGGCAACCCAAACTTAACACGGTGGCTCCCGCTACATTTGGATGTGTAATATAACCGGCCAGCAAACCGCAGAGCGCCTGGGCATCCTGCCTTGTTCCACCACAACCACCTGTATGATTTAAAAATTTTATTCCGTCAATATTTGAAAACAACCGATCTTGTTTTGATCTATTTAAAGAAACTTTTTCTGCATAATGAATGGACGCCAGGTCGTTTCCCTGTTTGTAAGCATCAATCAACTGCCTGGTAAATGATTTAAATTTTTGTGGTTTAGCATATCCTAATTCCTCCAGTAATGTTTCCCGTAAAGTATCAAGGTTTTTATTTTCGCAAAATACCATGGGTACAATCACCCAATAATTTGCTGTACCAACTTTGCCATCAGCCCTGTGAAACCCGTTAAAACTTCTTTCCCTGAAATGGCTGGTATCGGGTTGTTGCCATGCTAAATTTCTTTTACCAATCGTAAATTCACTGGCAGCATGTTTTACATTGGAAACTGTTATCACAGTGCCTTTCTGTAATGGCTGTCTTGTTTTGCCAACCAATAC
>CAMPGG010000034.1 GCA_946885335.1 uncultured Chitinophagaceae bacterium | reverse complement strand
GAATGGGAGTCTTATCTCCACAAAAAATTATTTCCGCTAACCCGGGAGTATCATATAGATTTTAATTCTTCTTTAGTACAGGAAATAAAAGCTGGCGAGCCAGACATAAAATTATTTTTGCAGGAGAAAGGAGAAAGCCTGGTTTTTCAACCTACATTTTCTTATAAGGGTTATGAAACCAGGAAAAGTGATCGCAACGAGATCATTGTTCCCGTTGGTGATAAAGTAACCATCGTACATCGCAACCGCGAAGTGGAGGATTCATTTGTTGAAAAACTTCGCAATCTTCATTCTAACTTTTCATATCATGAAGAATCCGGGACACTTGTTTTAAAAGGTCCTGATGTATTGCGCAATAACTGGTTCTTTTTATTCATCGATGCGATGAAGGAAATGAAAGTGCCGGTTTATGGTTTTGAAGCGCTGAAGAATTTCAGGTTCAATACTGCAAAGCCAACGACTAAAATTTTTATCAGCAATAATACAGATTGGTTCGATGCTAAAGTGGACATCATTTTTGGCGATCAAAAAGTAACAGTGGCTGATGTAAAAAGGGCACTTGCCAATAAGCAGCAGTTTGTACAGTTGAATGACGGTACGCTTGGTATTTTACCGGATGAATGGTTGAAAAAATATTCGTTGCTTTTCAGGGTTGGTGAAGGAAAACAAAACCAGCTCAGGTTATCGCGTTATCATTTAAGTGTGATAGATGAATTGTATGAAGATCGCGATGAAATGGAGTTAACCATTCAATTGGAACAGAAGTACGAAAAGCTGAAAGAGTTTAACCGCATTAAAGAAATTGATGCTCCCGAACATCTGAAACCAATATTAAGACCTTACCAGGTTGCAGGTTATCAATGGCTCAATTACCTGCACGAAGTAAACTGGGGCGGCATATTAGCTGATGATATGGGTTTAGGTAAAACCGTGCAGGCGCTTGCTTTTATGAACCAGTACAAAAAGGAACATAAGCAAATTAAAGCGCTGGTTGTATGTCCTACAACCCTGATCTATAACTGGGAAAATGAGATCAGGAAATTCACACCCGAATTAACCTATCATATACATCACGGTGGAGCCCGGGTTCGTTCGGTTGACGAGATCCTGAGTCATGATATTACTATTACAACCTACGGAACATTGCGCAGTGACATAAAATTATTGGTAGGCGTTCCATTGGATTATGTTGTGCTTGATGAATCGCAGGCGATTAAAAATCCTGCAAGCAAGGTTACCAAAGCCGCCAGTTTATTAAAAGCTAAACATCGTTTATGCCTTAGCGGTACACCACTTCAAAATAATACCTTCGACATTTTTGCACAAATGAATTTCCTCAATCCAGGTATGCTGGGCACCATGGAATTCTTTCGCCAGGAATTTGCTATTCCTATTGATAAATTTGGTGAAGAAGATCGTAAGGATCATTTGCGCAAGATCCTTTATCCATTCATTCTCCGGCGCACCAAAGAGCAGGTGGCTAAGGACCTGCCGGAAAAAATTGAAACGGTTTTATTCTGTGAAATGGAAGATGAGCAACGCAAGATCTATGATGCCTACCGCAATGATTATCGCAACCAGATTTTGGGAACGATAGAATCGCAAGGCATTCAAAAATCGCAATTAACTATTTTACAGGGCCTGATGAAATTGCGACAGATCTGTGATTCACCTGCTATTTTAAATGAACCGGAAAAACTTCCTAACCACTCCATTAAACTCGATGAACTGGCCAGGGAGATCTCTGAAAATATCAGTAATCATAAGGCACTTATATTTTCGCAATTCCTGGGTATGCTTGCATTGATCCGCGATAAACTCACAGCACTTGGTGTTGAGTTTGAATATTTCGATGGCAGTACTTCTGCGCCAGACAGGGAAAAAGCTATTCAAAGTTTTCAGAATGATGATGCAAAAAGAGTATTTCTTATTTCTTTAAAAGCGGGTGGCGTCGGATTGAATTTAACCGCAGCTGATTATGTTTATATAGTTGATCCCTGGTGGAACCCTGCGGTAGAACAACAGGCTATTGATCGTACACACCGTATAGGACAAACGAAACATATTTTTGCTTACCGCATGATTTGTAAGGATACTATTGAAGATAAGATCATGCAACTGCAGGAGCGCAAACGCATTCTTGCAAAAGAACTGATAGCAGATGATGCTTCATTTGTGAAATCTCTTTCCAGGTCAGATGTGGAATACCTGTTTAGTTAAACAATTCCATTTTATTACTTATCGTTATTTTTCGCGTACGCCTTTCCGTAATTGTACGTGGGCTATAATTGTGAATTTACTTTAATTGATGGGTCTGTTTAAAAATCGTTAGCAGGAACGCATAAATGGTACAGGGTTATAATAAAATCATGGATATTTTGTTTTAGTTTAGGCTGTTAGATGCTTTAGCATGCTGACTGTTCCGTAACCCAGCTAACAATATTTCATTTTTATGTTGAAATCCATAATCCTGATCCTGTTTTCTTTTTTGTTATTTGAGAAACTATCTGCCCAGCATCATCCAGGCACCTTGAAAGGTAAAATTGTTGACAGCATTTCTCATGCACCCATTCCGGAGGCCACCATTTCGGTTGTAAACTTTTCTGATACAGCATTGGCTTCCTTTTCATTTTCAGACAAACAAGGAAATTTTGAAATTCAGAACCTGGAAAATGGAACCTACGTGGTTATGATAAGTCACCAGGGTTTGGAAACAAAAATTAAAACATTTTCCATTGATGAGAAACGGCCAATTGTAACAATTGGAGTGGTGAACATGGTAAAACAATACACGGCTTTGAATGAAGTAATAGTAAAAAATATCATACCCGTTTTAGTAAATGGAGATACCATTCAATTCAATGCCAAATCATTTAAAACCAAACCGAATGCAACAGCGGAAGATCTTCTAAAAAAATTACCAGGTGTGCAGGTTGATAAGGACGGCAATGTAAATGCACAGGGAGAAGATGTTCAAAAAGTTTTGGTTGATGGAAAGGAATTCTTTGGAAAAGATCCTAAAATGGCTACCAGGAACCTGACTGCAGACATGATAGAAAGTGTTCAGGTCTTTGATGATATGAGTGAGCAGGCAAAATTTTCGAGGATTGATGATGGCAGCAGGTCTAAAACGATCAACCTTAAACTAAGGAAGGATAAAAAGAAAGGTAATTTCGGAAGAGCATTGTTATCCGCGGGTACAGATGATCGTTATGAAGGTAATTTAAGTATGAACCGGTTTAATGGGGACCAGCAAATTTCCTTTTTAGCAAATGTGAATAATATTAATAAAACAGGTTACTCCTTTGCAGGGGCAGGCGCTTCTTTATTTTCTGGTGGCAATCAAATGCGGGATGCATCCGGTATTACAAGATCAATTTCAACAGGTCTTAATTTCAGTAATGACTGGGGTAAGAAAATTAAAGCCAATGGAAGTTATTTTTTTTCAAACACCAGCCGGCAGGATCAACAGGATACATACCGGAGATCTTATTTTCCATCAGACTCCGTTGCCTTGCTAACACGTAAATCAAATAACAGGAACATTCATCAAAATCACCGGTTTAATTTACGGTTCGAGTTCACAATGGACTCCATGAATTCAATCATGTATATTCCACGGTTCACCGTTCAAAGAAGTGAAAATTATAATAATGACAGTTCAAATATCATAGCTTCTAAACCCGGGTTTGAATACCTGGCATTGACAAATAGAAATATCAACACACAAATTTTAGATGGCACCGATCTTTCCCAGAATTTGCTTTACCGTAAAAAATTTAAAAAAACAGGCCGAACATTTACCCTGGGTTGGAATAATACCATTGGAAGCAGTAAAGATCTCGGGTACAGCAAATCCCCGTTTTACCTTTATAAGCAGGATGGCAGCCTGGACCAGTTTACAGACCAAAACCAGCAAAGCCGAAGGCAGATAAAATCTAATAACAATGTGCTGAGTACTTCTATTACCGAAGCAATTGGTAAGAACAAACTGGTAGAATTAAATTATGCTTATACGTATAATCAAAGTACTTCGGACAGGCAAACAATGAATTATAATAATAGCACAAAGAAATACGACATTTCGAACCTGGCGCTGACAAATGATTTTGCAAATAAATACACAGCAAATCGGATTGGAGCAAATTTCAGGTTGCAGCAGGAAAAAATCAATCTTCAGTTAGGTGGTGGTGTTCAATATTCTTCGTTAAGCAGTCATAGTTTTCGGGCATTAACGGGTAAAGATTCATTGACCAAACAACGCTATACAAACATTTTTCCAACAGCTAATTTCAGGTATTCACCAGCTAAAAATAAAAACCTGGGATTCACTTATCGCGGACGTACAAACCAACCCACTATTACACAACTGCAGGATGTCCAGGATGTTTCAAATCCGTTACAAGTTTATACCGGCAACCCATTTTTGGACCAGGAATTCAATCATAGCATTTCATTGAATTATACTTCGTTTAACAGGACCAATTTTAAGTATGCATCCTATAACTTGTATATGCAAACCACGGATAATAAAATTGTTAACAGTATTGATTCAGCTAACCGTGGCGTGCAAACGATTATGCCGGTGAACCTGGATGGCGCTTATAATTTTTCATCATTGGCAACTTTTGGTTTTCCATTTAAAAACAAAAGACTGGAAGGTTCGGGGCTGAATTTTTCTACTTCCCTGGCATACAGCCGCAGTATAAGTTTGCTGTATAAAAAAATAAACATTGGCAAAACAATTACAGCTGGTCAAAGTGCTGGCCTCAATTTAAATTTTAATGACAAACTTGATTTTAGCCTGAATGCAAACCTGTCATTCAACCAGGTTAACTATTCCGTTAATACTTATTTGAATGATGACTATTTAACCCAAACTTATTCGGCAGATTTAACCTGGTTCCTTCCATTGAATTTTATCTTATCCACAGATATAGATTATTATATAAATTCCGGGAGAGCGGATGGTTTTAATCAAAGCTTTCCTTATTGGAATGGTTATTTGGCAAAGCAAATTTTTGAAAATAACCAGGCAGAGATAAGGTTTAGTGTAAATGATATTTTAAATCAGAATAAAAGAATAGAACGCTTTGCCTTTGAAAATTATATTGAGGACACCCGGAGTAATGTGTTGCAGCGTTATTTTATGGTGAGTTTTATGTACAACCTGAGCCGGTTGGCTTTAGGTAATGATGCTCCACCGCCGCCACCTATGTGATGATTGAGTGGTAACGGCTACTGTTAAACGTTATTAAGGATAATTAACAGGTCTAACTTCTTTTTCCAAATCCTGTTGTATGTTTTGCTGCTGATGAACCTGAAATTACAACGGCAAGCAGTGAACGCAAAAACCTGAAAAAATTTAGGGAAGGGCGATAATGCTGGTGATAGATCCTAGCTTCTTCAAGGGCATAAGTGATTTTTCTTCTTTTCATAAAAGGACTGGTTTAGGATTGAAAACGTAAATATTTCATCAATAGTGTACAACAGATTCGTTTTTTATGCAATTTTGAGGAACTATTAACCCTTTAATCCAAAACTTATGAAAGGTAAACTAACCTTAACATGCTTATGTATTGCCCTTATTTTGCAATTTTCTTCCAGTGCACAATTTAAAAGGGTCTCTCCCGAACCCAACATACAACATGATCTGTCAACAGTCATACAGGACTACCAAAACAAATTTGAAAATATAAGAGGGAATGTAGTGGATGAAAATCCTCAAACAACTGATTACATTTCTGCTGTATGGTTAACTGGTGCAGAAGAGTGTAAGGTTACCCGTTATTCTTCAGGAAAAAATAATGTTTATAGCTGGCAGGCCTTAATGTTTGTGACCGAAGATTTTGAAGAAGCATCTAAAAAATTTAAAAACCTGTATAAGCAACTAAATAATATGCAGGTAAAATTCGGTAACTATAAAAATTACCAGTTTAATGCAGCATTCATTGAACCAACTGAAGAACTTGAATTTACCAGTATTATCTTCACCAATGATGCAAAGGAAGCTAAAAAGTTAAAGCTTGAATTAAACATCAATTATGAATTTCCTGAGTGGAAAGTAAAGATCCTTCTCTACGAAAAAGAAAGGGAAGATGATGAAATGGGCAGGCAGGTAGATACTGATGATTACATCGAATATTAATCCTTTGATTTAAATTAAGCTGGGTCATGTGGAAAATATTTCCACAGTTATTGTTAGGCTATTAATTCCATCATCCAGGTGGTTGTATTACAAGCATTTCTCACATGGCACGATATTTTAATTTGTTGTCTTAAATATTTCACAACTTAAAATTTACAGTATGAAAGAGATAGCCATCTTAAGACAACCGGCTTTTTTAAAAAAATTTACATCAGCCTTGTTTATGCTTTTGATCAGCGTAATAACTTTTGCCCAGGATGATACTAAAAAGGTAGATGTAGATATTAGTACAGATTCAGGTGGTGGTGATTTTTGGGCTTCTCCCTGGGTTTGGATAGTAGGCGGTGCGGTTTTCATTTTACTGCTGGTCGCTTTGTTGAGAGGCGGTGGCAGAAGAGATGCTTAATATATTTTTTTAAAAGTCTTACCTGGTAATAGATGCCTGGTAAGACTTTTCTTTTTGCATTACATTGTTTTTTCTTTCAGAAAAATATTGCCATAACCACATGATGGTAAACGTTGGTATAAAATCAGTTCCGGGCAAAATTTCTTCTGCAAAACTGAAAATACTCCCTGCTTTTCCTTTTTTAATTCCAAAAGTATAAAGGAATATTACAGCAGATAAGGGTGCCCAGATCACATCTGTAAACTCACCTAAAATCGGGATAAAATAGCTGCCGGATCCTATCAGATCCATTACAATACAAAAAATCAACGACGGTTGTTTTTTCATTAATTGCTGATGATTTTTATTTTTTACAATTTTCGGGTTAACCGGGTAGGAAGTAAATGATCGTCTTCATAAAAAACCCCTTTAGCAAAACCAAAGGGATAGGGAAAGATTATGGTGGCAAGAAAAGGGATTATAAAAATTATTTCGGGGGATTAAAAACGGGCGCTACTTCATGCCTATTTGAACGTTCTGCATCTATGACTCCCGGTATACCCCGAAAGTTGCAATGCCTTAAAAATAAATTTTAAAAATTTTTCTGTTATCGGGTTGGTTATGGATAAACCAGGTGCGTAAGTGTGTAAGATTTTTCACCAACAAGTAGCGAACCCTTTATACGCCCCGTTTTCCTTGGCTCTAAATAAAAAGTTACCATGCCTGCATCTTCTGCATTATAAGTATATATAATATTTCCGTTAATGTATTGCTTGTACTGGGGTTTTGGATAAATCAGGTTTATTTTAAAATTCTCCAGATAGTTTTCAGGAAATGCAATCTGCGTAACACCTTCAAATTCATTCAACCTGAACTTTAAATATGTTTCTCTTTCATTCCTCAAAATGTGGACAGATTCCACTACATCTTTTTCAGCATTTCGCGGAGCAGATGAAAAAATATCATTAGCCACAACCGCCAAAGTAATCAATACAGCAAGTATCAAAATAAATAACATCAATAAGGCCTGCGAAAAGTTTTTTCGCTTTGGTATTACATCCTCAACTTGCAACACGGCTTCTTTACACTTCCTTTTCATATTGTCTTAGTTAATAATAACTACTTTATTCTAATTAACTAAGTATATAGCAAACGGGCTGCCAGCATTTTATTAAGAGGAAAAAAAATGCGGAATAATAAATAAGTCTCGTATAAAACGATAAACTTTTACAATATGTTAATAATCGATTACTTGTTCCCGGATAGCTAATGGCAGTTCCCGCCATTCATATTGCTGGTTACGAAGCTGCGATTCAAAGCCTGCTTCTTTAATTGCGTCCTGGATGGTTTTGTAGGTAAACCGGTGTGGAGCACCTGCTGCACTTACCACATTTTCTTCCAGCATAATGGAACCAAAATCATTAGCGCCGGCATGCAGGCATATTTGAGCAGTTGCTTTTCCTATCGTTAACCAGGAAGCCTGGATGTTTTTTACATTCGGCAGCATGATCCTGCTTAATGCTATCATCCTGATATATTCATCTGCAGTTGTAAGATTATGAACCCCACGGATACGGGCCAACAGTGTGTCCACATCCTGGAAAGTCCAGGGAATAAATGCCAGGAAACCTTTTGCATCCGCTGGTTTTCGGCTCTGTACATCCCTGATCTTTACAAGGTGTTCAAATCTTTCGGTGATGGTTTCTACATGACCAAACATCATCGTTGCGGAAGTAGTAATGTTTAATTTATGTGCTTCGTGCATAATATCAAGCCATTCCTGTGCTCCACATTTTCCTTTGGATATCAATCTTCTTACCCTGTCCGTAAGAATTTCAGCACCTGCACCGGGTAGGGAGTCCATACCGGCATCCTGCAGTGCTTTTAATACTTCATGATGTGTTGATTTTTCCAGTTTGGTAATATGTGCTACTTCCGGCGGTCCAAGTGTATGTAATTTTAAAGTTGGATATTCTGCCTTGATCTGCCTAAAAATGTTTGTATAAAATGCTAATCCGAGATCAGGATGATGTCCTCCTTGCAATAAAAGTTGATCCCCGCCATACTGAAAAGTTTCTTCAATTTTTTTGCGGTAGGTAGGCATATCCGTTATATAAGCCTCTGCATGCCCGGGGATGCGATAAAAATTACAGAATTTGCAATTGGCTATACATACGTTGGTGGTATTTACGTTCCGATCTATTTGCCAGGTTACTTTTCCGTGTGGAACTTGTTTTTTTCTTAATTCATCCGCAATGAACATCAAATCGGATAAAGGCGCCTTTTCAAAAAGAAAGACTCCTTCTTCAACAGATAAAAATTCAAAATTGGCGGCTTTTTTATATAATTCCTGCAGATCCATTTCAGCTTCTTAATTTTTTAAAGGGCTATTTATTATACGCCCGGAATGCCTGCAAATTTACAACACTTACCTTGAGGTGCCGCTATCTGAAAAAAATAGTTTAAACGGTTTTGAGTTGATTGGCCGAAAAACTAAATTGAAAAAGATTAACTGCAACAATTTACCGCTTATTCATGTCTTTTATTAAACCCGCATGTTGAAACCGTTCATTATCTTCCTGGCCATATCCATGTTGTTGCAAAATGTGCATGCACAGGAAGAATTTATTGAACCTCCTGCGCAACATTTATCCCGAATCGGTTTTAAACAACTTACCGGTGGTGTTATTTTAATGCAGGCAACGGTTGCCGATAAACCGGACACGCTGAATTTCATTTTAGATACAGGCAGCGGTGGCATTTCACTCGATTCCACAACCGCAGAAGTGTTGGGTTTTAAACCAATTCCTTCGGATAAAACAATCAGGGGAATTGGTGGTATTCGCAAAGTCAGTTTTTTATATAACCTGCAACTGCATTTACCCGGGCTCACTGTTGATAGTCTCGATTTTCACATAAATGATTATACGATATTAGCCAATGTATATGGTTTGCGCATTGATGGCATTATTGGTTATTCACTGCTTAACCGATATATCGTATTTGTAAATTATGACAGCCTTTATATTGATTTATTTACACAAGGCTATTTAAAATATCCGCGGGGAGGTCATCACCTAAAGCCTTTTATTACCACCTTACCTGTGCAAACCTTACGGGTCAGGGATGAAGAAATGATCAATAGCCGTTTTTTATTTGATATGGGCGCCGGGCTTTGCCTCTTACTGACCAATGATTTTGTAAATGACAGTTCATTAATAAAATCAAAGCGAAAGCGTTACAGGAAACAGGCCGAAGGTTTAGGTGGCGCTGTAGATATGGATGTAACTGTTATCCGCGAGGTTAAAATTGGCCCGTATAAATTCAGAAATGTACCTATTTATATTTTTGATGATGAATACAATGTTACATCCTATCCATACCTGGGTGGCATAATTGGCAATGACCTGTTGCGCCGGTTTAACCTGTATATGAATTATGCTAAAAAAGATTTTTACCTGGTACCTAACACGCATTACAATGACCTGTTTGATTATTCATATTCAGGTATGGAACTTTACTTTGTTGACGGATTGATTATTATTGGTGATGTCGCTAAGGGTTCGCCTGCTGATTTGGTTGGATTGAAAGAAAATGATGTTGTGGTTGGTATTAACAGGAAGTTTAATCAGAATTTGCAAGATTATAAATCAGAATTACAAGTGGCCGGGAAAAAAGTTAAAATTGTGGTCCTTCGCCAGGAGGAACTTTTTGAATATGAATTTAAAACGCAGAGTATTTTATAGCCTTTCCCAAAATTATTTTTAATTCCTTTTTACAATTTCTTCCCATTAAACAAACATAAAGAAGTGTTGTTGTTTTAGTTTGCTCATGTCCCGCGGATCAAATTTCAATACTTTTGCATTCTTTCATTAAACATTGAACCCAAGATTGTATGATTCAGTTCGATAAATTTATTTTACCAAATGGTTTAAGGGTGATCGTTCACCAGGATCTTTCCACACCTATGGCGGTGGTAGATGTGATGTATGATGTGGGCAGCCGGGACGAAGACCCTGACCGTACCGGGTTCGCACACCTTTTTGAACACCTGATGTTTGGAGGGTCAACCAATATCAAAGAATACGATGAACCATTGCAAATGGCAGGTGGAGAAAATAATGCATATACCACAAATGATTTAACCAACTATTATATTCAACTTCCGGCAGAAAATTTAGAAACAGCATTTTGGTTAGAATCTGATAGAATGCTTTCCCTCGCTTTCAGTGAAAAAAGCCTGGATGTACAACGTAAAGTAGTAAGCGAAGAATTCAAAGAACATTACCTGAATAAACCTTATGGAGATGCCTGGCATAAAATGCGTGAGCTTGCCTATACATCACATCCTTACAGGTGGATGACGATCGGCAAAGAATTATCGCACATTGAAAATGCAAAACTGCAGGATGTAAAAAATTTCTTTTTTAAACATTATCGTCCCAACAATGCCATACTGGTTGTGGCTGGAAATGTAAATACGGAACAGGTAAAAGCTTTGGCGGAAAAATGGTTTGGTGATATTCCTTCCGGCGATCCTTACGTACGAAATATTACAGCTGAACCTGAACAGACCATGCCACGCAAATTGGAAATCTTTGCAGATGTTCCATTAGATGCCTTATACAAAACATGGCACATGCCTTCGCGTTTGGATGACCGTTATTATGTTACTGATCTTTTAACCGATATTTTGGGCAGCGGTGGTTCTTCCCGTTTATACCAAACACTGGTAAAGGAAAAAAAATTATTCAGCAACATTGATTGTTACCATTTCGGTAACCTGGACAAAGGACTGTTTACCATTGAAGGAAAGCTGGTCAAAGGTGTTTCTATTCAACAGGCGGAGGCAGCTGTTGATGAAATTTTATTGCAAATACAAAAGGAACCGGTGATGGAAATTGAATTGCAAAAAGTAAAGAACCGCACCGAAAGTACGATGGCTTTTGAAGATATGAGTGTGATGAACAGGGCCAATAGCCTGGCATATTATGAATTGCTAGGAGATGCCGGTCTGATGAACCGGGAATTGGAAAAATATCATGCAGTAACAAGCGATGATATTAAAAAAGAAAGTTGCGAAATTTTCAAAGAATCCAATTCAAATACCATTTATTATTTATCAAACAACTAAAACAAAAAGGTGATCACAAAAAATAAAGCAGGCATATTAAACAGGAAGCAGGTGCCAAATATTACGGACGCGGTAAACCTTCACCTTGAACTAAAACCTTACGAAAAGTTTGTTCTGAAAAATGGTGTTGAAGTATATTCAATCAATGCTGGCGCAGAGGATGTAATGATGATTGAGTGGGTATTTAACGCCGGTAACTGGTTCGAAGATGCAAACCTGCAAGCTGCTACTACTAATTTCTTATTAAAGAATGGAACAAGTACAAAAACAGCCTTCCAGTTAAATGAACATTTTGAATATTATGGAGCTTACCTTAACCGTAACTGTTATGCGGAAACGGCAAACTTATCTCTTCATTGCCTGAACCGCCATCTTTCCGAATTATTACCGGTGGTGCGGGAAATATTAACGGACGCTGTATTTGCCGAAGAAGAAATTGCTACTTATAAACAAAACATGCAACAACGCCTGGATGTAAGTTTGAAAAAATGTGATTTTGTTGCGGGTCGTTTGATTGATGCATACCTGTTTGGAGAAAATCATCCATATGGTAAATACAGCAAGTACGAATATTACGAAGCCTTGCAAAGAGAACAGCTGTTGCAATTTTATAAAAAATATTACCAGCAGGGAAAGTTTGTCATTTTCATGGCGGGTAAATTACCTGCAAACGCGGAGCAGTTGCTGAATCAATATTTTGGCGATTTACCAGTTACAGCTTATGAACATAAGCAAATAATTGCTGAACCTTCTGCAGAAAAAAAGTACCGCATCACCAATGATCCAAATGGCATGCAGGGCGCAATCAGGATGGCCAGGCATTTTCCTAACAGGCATCACCCTGATTTTCCAAAAGTGCAGGTATTGAATAATATTTTTGGTGGATTTTTTGGCTCAAGGCTGATGAGCAATATCCGCGAAGACAAAGGTTATACTTACGGTATTTATAGTTACCTGATGAACCAGGTTTTTGAAAGTGGATGGATGATCAGTACAGAGGCTGGTAAGGATGTTTGTGAAGCAACTGTTGCCGAAGTGTATAAAGAAATGGAAATACTGCGCAATGAAAAAGTGGATGAAGAAGAATTGATGCTGGTAAGAAATTATATGATGGGTTCCATATTGGGCGACCTGGATGGTCCTTTTCATATTATCAATCGCTGGAAAACACTTATCTTAAATGGATTGGATGAAAATTATTTTTATCATTCCATGAATATCATTCGTACGATCAGTGCAGATGAATTGCAGCAATTGGCTCAAAAATATCTTGACCCTGAATCGTTTTATGAATTGGTAGTTGTTTAACACGCTTTATTTAACTTTCGCAAATGAGATTTATTATTCGCTTATTAATTACCGCGTTATTGGCGTATACATTATCCAATATCCTTTCTGGTGTACATATTGATACCATTTATACGGCTATTATTTTTGCCCTGGTTCTGGCTATTCTGAATATGATCGTTAAGCCGATACTTATTATTCTCACCTTGCCTTTAACCATATTTACCCTCGGCCTTTTTCTGTTGGTGATCAATACGATCACTGTTTTGCTGGCCAGCAATTTTGTTGGTGGAGTAACCATTGATAGTTTCGGCTGGGGTTTTCTATTCAGTTTAATTCTTTCTCTTGTTTCCTTTTTTATATCCAGGGAAGAAAGAAAAAGAGAAGCTTAATCAGCTTATCAAATCCAATTTTTTTATTGAATTGAAATCGGGAAATTCGCAACATGCTATTCAGCCGTAAAGATTTTACCGACGAAGAATTAATACAATTCTACAAGCAATTGCTTTGGCCCAGGATGATCGAAGAGAAAATGCTGGTTTTACTTCGACAGGGCAAAATTTCAAAATGGTTTAGTGGTATAGGACAGGAAGCAATTTCTGTTGGTTCTGTTATGGCCATGCAACCCGATGAATGGATCATGCCACTGCACAGGAACCTGGGTGTTTTTACCACCCGCAATATGCCTTTGCATAAATTATTTAAACAATGGCAGGGCGCAAAAGATGGTTACAGCAAAGGACGTGAACGAAGTTTTCATTTTGGTAATAAGGAACATCATATATGTGGAATGATCTCTCATCTTGGTCCGCAACTGGCCATTGCCGATGGCGTGGCACTGGCTTACAAACTGCGTAAGGAACAGAAAGTTTCTTTGGCATTTACGGGTGATGGCGGAACCAGTGAAGGAGATTTTCATGAAGCATTGAATGTGGCGGCTGTATGGGATTTACCTGTCATTTTTATCATTGAAAATAATGGTTACGGATTAAGTACACCCGTCAGTGAACAATACCGATGCGAAAGCCTGGTGGATAAAGCAAAGGGTTATGGAATAGAAGGTGTAAAGATTGATGGCAATAATATTTTGACTGTTTATGAAACCATTAAAGGGGTAAGAGAATATTGCATTAAAAACCAAAAGCCTTACCTGGTTGAATGTATGACCTTTCGTATGCGTGGCCATGAGGAAGCAAGCGGAACAAAATATGTTCCACCCGAATTATTTACAGAATGGGCCTTGAAAGACCCGGTAAAAAGTCTCGAACAATTTTTACATAGTATCCAGGTTCTATCAGATGAAGCGATCACAGAAATAAAAGAAAATTTTAAATCAGCCATCGAGTCTGAACTGAATATTGGTTTTAATTCGCCACCCATAATCCCGGACGAAGATGAAGAATTAGAAGATGTGTATGCTATTGCCAAAAACAAACATGCATCTTCCATAACTATTCTTGATAATTCATCCGCTTTAAATTCAAAAATAAAAACAAAAGATTCCCGCTTAATTGATGCCATTAAAGAAGGTCTTTATCAATCCATGCAACATCAAAACAATTTAGTTTTGATGGGACAGGATATTGCAGAATATGGAGGTGCATTTAAAATAACTGAAGGTTTTATAAATGAATTTGGTAAGGAAAGGGTTCGCAATACGCCTCTTTGTGAAAGTGCCATCGTGGGAGCCGCACTTGGTTTAAGCCTGGAAGGTTATAAGAGCGTAATGGAAATGCAGTTTGCGGATTTTGTAACTGTTGGATTTAATCAAATCATCAATAACCTGGCAAAGATCCATTATCGCTGGGGGCAAAATGCAGACGTTGTTATCCGCATGCCAACAGGAGCAGGTGTAGGTGCAGGACCTTTTCATTCACAAAGCAACGAAGCCTGGTTTGCGCATACTCCCGGTTTAAAAGTTGTTTATCCAGCAACACCAATGGATGCAAAAGGATTGCTGATCGCCGCTATCAACGATCCAAACCCTGTGATGTATTTTGAGCATAAAGCACTTTACCGAAGCATTAGCGGAGCTGTTCCTGTGGATTATTATGAAGTGGAAATTGGCAAGGCAAGGCAGGTGCGAACCGGGGATGATATCAGTATCATTACTTATGGTGCCGGGGTACATTGGGCAGAAGATTATGCAGCCGAGCATCCTGAACTTTCTATTTATATTCTTGATTTACGAACGCTGCTGCCATTAGATTATGCTGCAATACGCGAAGCGGTAAAACGTACCGGAAAAGTTTTGATCCTGCATGAGGATACCTTGACGGGCGGTATTGGTGGCGAATTAAGCGCCTGGATCAATGAACATTGTTTTGATATGCTCGATGCACCGGTTATGCGGTGCGCTTCACTCGACACACCGGTTCCATTTAATATTGAATTGGAAAAGCAATTTTTGGCTAAGGCCAGATTGAAAGAGGCTATTCAAAAATTATTGCATTATTAGTAAGTTCAAAAATGATAGCAGGCAAAGGATAACTTCATGAGAGAAGATCAAAGGGTAAACCTGGAGAATAAAAAGAAAGTTTTACATCAAAAGTTATTGGTTGAAGAAGAAATATATCAACTTCAACAATTTTACATCCCGTTTTTAGAGAAGCTTCCACGACCTTTCAACTTTGAGTATTTTCAATGTGTGGAGGAAGAAAATAAATCCTTGTGGTTAAGTGCCATTGAAAATTCACCATTATCTGATTTGTCTATACCGGCTGATGCAATTAAAATTTGCGATCAAAGCATACATGAAAAAATGATGGATGCTTTTCCGGGTTACCTGCCGCTTCGATATATGCCATGTTTACCTTTTCATATTCATCTCCAGGAGAATATTGCCGAAGTACTGCCGGGCGCAATGAAATCTTTGGGAGTAAAAGAAAAAGAAGAAGTGTATTTATTTTTTACCCGGCATCAGCCTGTTTTACGCATATCCATAACCGATATTTTGAGGTTAAATGAAGATGATTTCCCATGGAGTGAAGATCTTTGTATCCTGTCGAAAGATTTGCAATGGTTGATTTTCCGATCACTGGAAGATGAATGGCGTTGGGGAACAAAAGCCATGGAAAATCGTCACTTCAACCCAGGTGAAAATTTGATATTAATTGAAAGCGGGGTTGAATCATTGACTGGAATGAGAAAAGTACTCGCCTCATTTGAAAATAAATACGGCCTGGACTATAACGATGATGTATTTAATTTGAAGTACGAAATGTTTGTTCAATCAGGCGCTGATGAAATGCTCGTTGTATGGAAAGGAAAAGATATTTGGATGGAAGTTATGTTGAAAAAGGATAATTGTGAATGGAAAATCGTTACGCAGTAAAGCTTACATATAAATAAGCATTCATTTCTTCCGAAATCTGTCTATGATTATACATTCGAAATAGTGGTTGATTTTTAAAAGGACACGATTAAAAACACATAACGAATATTTCTATTTAAGATTTTTTCTATAATTGAAAATTTACTCGGTAAATGTTTTGTATTTTCCTGCATTATAAGCAAGATTAACTGTTAGGTTTAACCGTATTTATTTATACGATGTAAGGCTTTGTTCATTTTTATGAGAAAACCCCATTTTTCAATTGGTGGCAGCAAGGAAAACTTTGTGCTTGAACACCGTATATTTAATAGCAGCAGTTTTTTTATTACTGCATTTGCACTGGCGGCTTCAACCCTTAACTGGATCATAGATCTTCATATTCACACCATCTGGCCCGGATATGCAGGGGCGTTGGCTTCAGGTATTATTTATTATTTCGCCCGTTTCAAAAAATATTTTACCAACGCTTTAGTGATCACGTACGTTTTTCTGACAATGATCATCCTGGGAGGTATTTATTTTTTTAATGACGGGTTAGGAGGAACGATCATTTACCTGCTCATTATGTTGTTGAATATTTATTTACTCATTGTTATACCTAGATATATTTTTTTGATTTTTTCTATTTTGGCAGGCACTATTTTTTTGCTGCTGACATTGGAATTTTTCCATCCTGAATGGGTACAGGGTTATCCTGACAGAACATCACAAATGCTGGATCATGTAGGTACACTATTTATTTCCATGCTGTTTACTACGTTCGTTATAGCTGGTTTTCGACAAGCTTATATTCATGAAAGAAAGACCGTACTTAAACAAAATGAAGATTTGATCGTTTTGAATAAACAAATCGATGAACAAAAAGCAGAATTAGAAAAACGTGCATCGGAACTCCAGCAGGCTGTTGAAGTTGCCGGTGAAAGGAATGAGCGGATTGAAACACTTTTAAAAGAATTGCATCACCGTGTAAAAAATAATATGCAGGTGATTTCGGGACTTTTATCCCTGCAAAGTAACCGGCTGGAAGAAGGTGTTGCCAGGGAAAGCCTGGAAGCAAGCAGGACAAGGATTGAAGCAATGGCCCTTATACATAAAGGCCTGTACCAGGAGAAGGATGCAGCAAGTGTGCAGATTAACGATTACCTGGTTTCATTAAATGAATCGCTGGCAAATAGTTTTGGTTTTCATAAAGAAGTCATTGAAACAATTGTTGACATGCAGGATAACATCATGGATATAGACCGTGCGGTTCCGGTTGGCTTAATTGTAAATGAATTGGTTTCTAATTCATTTAAATATGCATTTCACAATACCAGCTTACCTAAAGTTATTGTTGTTCTGAAGCAAACAAACAATAAAAATTTTGTACTGCGGGTTTCTGATAACGGTATTGGAAAACCTGAGGAAGAAATAAAGGGAAAAGGATCATTTGGATTAAAATTGGTGCGAATCCTGGCAGGCCAGTTAAATGCAGATATAAAAATTGAAAACCAGGAAGGCACTCATTTTACACTACAAACAAAAGTTGTATGAAAGTATTACCACCCATACTTATCGTTGAAGATGAACTGATAACGGCTGAAAGCATTTCTGAGTTGATCCAGGAAGAAGATTATACAGTTGCGGGTATTGCTGTAAGTGCAAAGGACGCATTGGAGATATGTGCAACTGCCAATACGCCGCCTGGTGTGGTTATATGTGATATTAATATTAAAGGTGAAACCAAGGGCGTTGAGCTGGCCATCCAATTAAAGAAAATGTACAATACAGAAATTATATTTCTCACAGCTTATGCCGATAATAAAACGTTGCAGTCAGCCTTTGCAACAGAACCGGTTATGTATGTGGTTAAGCCATTTAATGACAAGCAATTGCTGGTGGCAATACAAATGGCATTTCATAAAATTTTCCAGAAGGAAAGTATTTCGGATCAAAATCGGTTATTGTTAACCGATAG
>CAMPGG010000033.1 GCA_946885335.1 uncultured Chitinophagaceae bacterium | reverse complement strand
TGGTAGCAGTAGGAGCAGGGCATTTACCAGGGAAAAAGGGAGTTATCAATTTACTGCGGGAAGCTGGTTATACAGTAACACCTGTTCAGAACAAGATGTTACGAACCAAAGAAATTTAAAAAATAGCCGGTTTTAACACCGGCTTTTTTTATGTCTATTCTTTTAATATCAGAATTGCTCCAACCGGCTGAAAAAGAAATCGCCTTCAATTTTTGCATTTTCATCACTGTCACTTCCATGAACAGCATTTTCGCCCATTGAAGTTGCGTATAGTTTACGGATGGTACCTTCATCTGCTTTAGATGGGTCGGTAGCGCCGATCACTTTTCTGAAATCAGCTACTGCATTATCTTTTTCAAGAATGGCTGCAATGATGGGACCACTGCTCATAAAGTCTACAAGCTCCTGGTAAAATGGTCTTTCCTTATGCACTTCGTAAAACTGCCCGGCTCTTTCAGCTGTAAGACTGGTCATTTTTAAAGCAACAACCCTGAAACCGTTCTGAATAATGTGATTAATGATCGCCCCGGCATGCCCGTTTTTCATTGCATCGGGTTTGATCATGGTAAAAGTCCTGTTCGTCATAATATTAATTGTTTTTGCGCCGCAAATGTATGATAAACAATTAAGCCAAAGAGCTTATTGGCCAATAACTGAATTACACCTACTTTTGCCACCTTTTATGAAACCGATCGATCAAATATTTCCTCAACTTACTGAGCCAAAAAAAGTGGTTATAACCATGCACCAAAAACCTGATGCGGATGCAATGGGTTCAGCTTTGGCGCTTTATCATTTCCTGATCCAGTTCGGTCATTCCATTACGATCATTTCACCAACAAACTGGGCTGATTGGTTAAACTGGCTGCCTGGTGCAAAAACGGTGATCGATTTTGAAAAGAATCGCGAAAAATCAACCACCATTTTACAGGATACGGATTGGTTATTTTGCCTGGATTTTAATCATATGGATCGTACGAAAAATCTTGCACCCATTTTATCCGGTTTATCATGTACCAAAATTTTAATTGATCATCACCAGCAACCCGATACTGCCAGTTTTGATTATGGAATAAGCGATACAAAGAAGAGCAGCACCTGCGAAATGGTCTACGATTTCATCATCGCATCAAAACATGAAGAAAAAATAAATAAAGAAGTGGGCGAATGTATTTATGCGGGTGTTATCGCTGATACTGGTTCTTTTCGTTTTTCCAGCACCCATGCAGGTGTGCACCGCCTGGTAGCAGATTTGAAAGACCGGGGGCTTGAACACATTGCAGTGCATGAAGCCTTGTATGATAATTTCCTTGAAAACAGGTTACGCTTTATTGGAAATGTATTGATGAACCGGATGGAAGTATTTTATGAATATAACACCGCATTAATTACCATTCCAAAATCAGATCTATTAAAATACTATATCAAAACCGGCGATACTGAAGGATTAGTCAATTACCCGCTTAGCATAAAAGGCATAAAATTAGCTGCTTTGGTTATTGACCGGGATGAAGAGCGCAAATGGTCGTTCCGCAGCAAGTCAGGGTTTGATTGCAATACATTTGCCCGTAAATATTTCCAGGGTGGGGGACATTTTAATGCAGCAGGCGGCAGGGATGCAGCTTCGCTGAACGAAACCGTGGAAAAATTTATTAAAGCAATGAAAGAAAATGAATCACTCTTATCTTAAAAAAAATTTCTTAGAATCTCATCAACCCAATAAAAATGAAATGAGCCATTTTGAAGTTATATTTCAACTACCATGATTATTGGCGAAACGAAGTTTGATGACAGAATAAGAAAATAAATTACATCTTCACAAAAAAAACATAAACAATAAACAAATGAAAACAATTACAGGTTTCTGTATGATAGTGGTCGCCCTGTTTGCGATGGCAAGCTGTAACGATGTGGATTTTAAAAAAACCAAAGGGGGAATGCCTTATAAAATCTTTAGCGAAAAAGACGGAGAGAAAGTAACACCTGAATCGGTTTTAAAGGTGCATATCAAACGTTCCATCGGTGATAGCGTTTTATTTGATACAAGAGACGGTATGGCTGCATACATTCCGGTTAACAGTCCCGTGCAACCTTATGACATTTCTGAATTATTTACATCTATAAAAAGTGGCGACAGTATTTATACCGTTCAAATGGTTGATACATTTATCAAACGTAGCCCGGAACAGGTACCTCCACAATTTAAAAATGGCGATGAGCTGATCAGCACATTTAAAGTGATCAAAGTTTTTAAAACCCAGGAAGAGGCACAAGCTGATATGCAAAATGAACAAACAGCTGCGATGTTAAAGGATCCTAAATTCCAGGAGCAGTTGAAAAAAGATGATGCAGCCATACAGGAATATCTTTCAAAAAATAATATCAAAGCATCAAAAATAGGATTGGGTACTTATGTAGAGATTATAGAACCTGGAACCGGTCCTGAAGTGGATCCGGGAAAATTTGTATCTCTTAATTATACCGGTAAAACATTTGAAGGAAAATCATTCGATTCAAATACTGACCCGGCGTTTAATCATTTAGAGCCTTTAGAGTTGGTTGTTGATCAAAGTCCAATGATCAAAGGTTTCCAGGAAGGTATTAAAGAATTAAAAAAGGGTGCAAAAGCAAGATTATTTATCCCATCTATCCTGGCTTATGGAGCAAATCCCCCTTCACAGGAAATTAAACCAAATGAAAATTTAATATTTGAAATTGATGTGTTGAATGTGCAGGATGAGGCACCGCAGGTTAATATGCCGCCACCACCAGCACCTTCAAGAGTTGATACTACTCAACCAAAAAATTGATTTTTAATTAAAAATAATAACGACCTTTACAGCCCTTCACTTTTGGTGAGGGGCTTTTTGCGGTCACTCAAATGCTTGAAGTTCAGATTTGTTTTTTCAGCGCATTTAATGGTCCCGTTTTTAGTCCAAGCATCCAAAACCGATGCAGTTCCAACCCCTTTGAAAATATTTAGTTAAGGTTTTTCCACCCTACTTTTTGCTTAAAGAATATGATCCCGATCTGTTGAATTCCATTTAGGTCGATTAGGCTTTTGATTTCAAAAGAATTAAAAAGAACTACAAACCAAAAGAACAACTTTTCAAGGTTGTTCTTTTTTTTATGCGGATAAGTATGCATCACAGATCCTGATGGCTTCGATTGTTTCCTTTACATCATGCACCCGTAAGATATCAGCGCCATTTAATAAACTCAATGTATTTAAAACCGTTGTTCCATTCAATGCATTCATTGCACTTATTTCCAGCGTCCTCGTAACCATCGATTTTCTTGAAATACCAACCAATAAAGGACAATCAAGCATTTTAAAAGAATCCATATTCTTAAATAATAAAAAATTTTGCTCCACTGTTTTTCCAAATCCAAAACCAGGATCAATGATTATATCATTTACCCCGGCTGCTTTTAATTTGGCTGTTTGGGTAATGAAAAAATCAAGCACCTCTGTTACCAAATTTTCATAAACAGGATTTTGTTGCATATTCTGCGGGTTGCCTTTCATATGCATTAAAACATAAGGAACACCAAGTTTCGCAACCGTTTCGTACATGTATGGATCAATACTACCCGCACTGATATCATTAACTATTGATGCACCGGCCCCAACAGCTTCAGCAGCTACTGAAGACCAGAAAGTATCTACAGAAATAACAGCTTCCGGAAAATGTTTATGAACCAATTCAATGGCCGGTATTATTCTGCGCATTTCTTCATCTGCCAGTAAAAATTCACTGCCCGGCCGGGTGCTTTGTCCTCCCATATCTAAAATAGTGGCGCCCTGTGATATTAATGAAGATACTTTTTCAAGTAAAGCGTCAGCCTGTTGAATCCGGCTGCTTTTGTAAAAAGAATCAGGTGTTATATTGATGATGCCCATTACAATGGGTTTATCAATGACCAGTAAACGGCCTTTACAATTAAGTGTAAACATTCGTGCTTGTTCGTTATTTTTGAAGCTATTGGAAAAACTATTCTACTGCCAAATTTAAACTGTTTACTACGACAAATATGCTTAGCACCGATTTACAATATGATAACACCATCACATCTGCCCGGGAAATATTTTTAAAAAAAACACATGACTATGGAACGGCCTGGCGTGTATTGCGCACCATATCTATCGTTGACCAGATTTTTATCAAGGCTCAACGCATCAGAACGATCCAGGAAAAGAAACAACAAAAAGTTGTTGATGATATAGCTGCTGAATTCAAGGGTATTTTAAATTACGCGGTGATCGGTTTAATGCAACTGGATTTAAAACCCGAAGATGGCGATGAACTTAATGAAGAAACTGTAGCCGCCTTGTATATTAAAAAAACGGAAGCTGCCAAAAGATTGATGGAAGATAAAAACCATGATTATGGAGAAGCCTGGCGCAGTATGAGCCAGGAAAGTTTTGTTGATTTAATATTAATGAAACTACAACGGATCCGCCAGATATTAAGCAATGATGGTAAAACGCTGATGAGTGAAGGTATTGATGCTAACTATTATGATATCATTAATTACGCGGTATTTGCATTGATATTGATGGATGAATAGTAATGTACTTTTTCTGTTGATAGAATTATCAATGACCAATAAACCAACACTAAATTGATACCATGACCAAACTACTCTTACAGATATCTCGCATACTGGTTGCCGTTTTATTTATTTTCTCCGGGCTGGTTAAGGCTAATGATCCATTAGGATTAAGTTATAAAATGCAGGAGTTTTTTGATCTGTGGCAGGTAAACGCTTTAAATGATTATTCACTGGCTTTCTCTATTTTAATTATTGCCTTTGAAATAATAGCAGGTGTAGCATTGCTTATCGGCTGGCGTATGCGGTTGATCAGTTGGTTATTATTATTATTGATTATCTTTTTTACTTTCCTGACTGGTTATGCATATTTATCAGGCCAGTTTAAAGATTGTGGTTGTTTCGGTGATTGTCTTCCAATAACACCACTTACTTCATTTTTAAAAGATGTTTTATTACTGGTACTTATTGGTTATATTTTTTACCATCGTGAAAAAATACGACCCGCATTTTCTGCACGAATAAATAACCTGCTCATCATTCTAACTACCATTTTTAGTTTTGCTTTTCAATGGTATGTTTTAACATATAATCCATTGGTAGATTGTCTTCCATTTAAAAAAGGAAATAGCATTCCTGAAAAAATGAAGATACCCGCAAATGCCATCACCGATAGTTTTGCCATTCGATTTATTTATGAAAAGAACGGCCAGCAACATGCATTTTCCCCGGCAGAATTACCCGATGACCTTGACACCTATACTTTTGTTGAAAGAAAAGATGAATTAGTAAGAAAAGGAAATGCCGAACCCGCAATCAAAGGATTTTCGCTAAGCACTTCAGATAACCAGGATATTACCGAATCCATTTTACAACACCCGGGTTATGTGTTTTTACTTTTTGTAAATGACCGGGAAGATGAGGTAGTGAAAGCATTAAAGAATTCAGCCATTGAAAAAGCGCTTACCCACGCTCACCAGCAAAGTCACCCAATATATATTGTCTCCAATACAAGCGAAAATGTTTCGAAACATTTAAAAGAAATGGGCTGGCCATATCCCGTTTTAAAACTTGATTTTACTGCATTCAGAACAGCGGCCCGGGCTAATCCAACATTATATTTATTGAAAAATGGCACGGTGATCAATAAATGGACTGGGGCAGAGGGATCTAAAGCATTGAAATACATAAAAGAAAATCCATGATTTTATAAACTCACCCGTTTATTCCATTAAAGAAAAAAATATGTTAGCGAGTTGGTTCAAAATCAGCTTTTTGGATTAACAATTGCAGTAACTTAATGGTCTGTAAAAAATCATTTTTTTACATGGATCCGTACTGATTGCTATTGCTGCCAGGTATTCATTAAACCATTAAAATCGCTGTCATATGGAAAAAATTACTGCTATATTAATCAGGAAGCCACGCAATTTTCACTCTATTTCTCCAAATGCAACTGTACGGGATGCTCTTTCTCAAATGTGTGCTGAAAATACCGATCATTTATTGGTGATGGACAATGATCGATTCATGGGTGTTATATCAGAACACGATATTGCAACCAAAGCCATGTCTGTCAGGATATCCTTAAAGAAACAATTGGTCAAAGATGTAATGAATCATAGTTTACCGATGATCACTACTGATGATTCGGTTGAACGGTGTATGAAATTGATGCGGCAACATAATATCCGGTATATACCGGTATTTGATGGATTTACTTTTGCAGGAATCGTTTCTGCCGATGATATTCTGCAGGAGATTATGTTTAGTCGTGCGGATATTTTTGACCAGGAAAATGAAGAGTCGGGGTCTTATGTTTTTTAGATCATTTGATCACCAATTCTTTTATCACCTGCGACCCCAATACTTCATTAACCCGTTGCATAATTTTTACGCGTTGAAAGTAAAGTTCCTGTTTTAGTGGTGCTACATGCGTGGTAATAAAAAGGGTATGATTGATGATCTTGATTTCTTCTGTATAACGAGCAATGGTTTTACCCATGATATCTTCCCAGATATCTTCAATCTGTAAAGCCTGGATAGAACTTTTGATCCTGCTTTGATTTAAGAATTGTTGAATGGCATCCGCCATTGAGTATTGTCCCATAGTGTAAAGATATTGAAAGATTAAAATGGAATGGCTTTAGTCTTTATCCAGGTTGATCAGCTGGTATGGACTTCCTAATTTAATGAGTTGTTCTTCAAGCCTGGCCGCATTTGTATCCGTAATAAATACTTGTCCCTCATTTAACAAACAAACTCTTTCTAAAAGGTTGCTGATCCTTTCTTCATCCAGTTTTTCAAACACATCATCCAGCATTAATACGGGTGTAAACTTTTTTTCTTTTTTCAAAACTTCCATTTCAGCCAGTTTCAATGCAAACAACAAACTTTTACGCTGACCCTGGCTGGCAACCTGTTTAAAAGGGAGGTTACTAAAATTCAATTCAAGATCATCGCGGTGAATGCCACTGGTGGTTCGCATGGCTGCGAGATCTTTTTGCCTGTTAATTTTAAGTAATTCGGCAAATGTCATATCCATCAATTCACTATTATAAAAAAGGGATATATTTTCTGGTTGCCGGGCAATATCCTCGTATAACTGTTTTGCCAGTGGAAGAAAACCCACCATAAATGTTTTGCGTTTTTCAAAAACCTGTGTACCTGGTTTTATTAATTGTTCATCCAGCACATCCAGCAAAGACAAGTCTTTATTCCCGGTCTCTGCCATGGATTTTAAACAGGAATTACGTTGTTGTAATATTTTATTATACGCAATCAGGTTTTGCAGGTATTCAGCAGATAACTGCGATAGGATGGTATCTATAAATTTCCGGCGTTCATCCGGTATACCGATGATCAGTTGAATATCATCCGGTGCAATCATTACACAGGGATATCGCCCAATATGCTGAGAGAATTTAGAATAGGGTTCATCATTCAATAAAAATTCTTTTTTCCCGGTTTCCCTGAGGATACAAACTACTTTCTCTTTTTCATCAAAAAGACTCACATGGCCTTCAATCCTGAAACCCTGGCTTCCTTGCCTTATATTATTTGCATCCCTTGTAAAATAGCTTTTTGTAAAACAGAGATAATGCAATGCATCCAGCAGGTTGGTTTTCCCAACCCCGTTTTTACCACAAATGCCGATTATCCTTTCGGTTAAAACAAAAGAGGCGGATTGATAATTTTTGAATTGTACCAGGCTTAAACTTTCGAAATTGAACATGAAAATGCAAGATAATGTTTGCGGCTTATTTGTTTATAAAACAACTTATTAAGCCTCATTAAGCTATGTGTTATTTAAAATTACGTATGCAATCGGATAATTGCCATTTTACCCTTATTTTTGCGGCTCAAATTTTATACCCTTGGCATCAAAATTCTCCAAAGAAACTTACCTGTATTGGTACGAACTAATGTATCTGATTCGCCAGTTTGAATTAATGGCGGAAGAAAAATACAAGATGGAAGGAAAGATCCGTGGATTTTTCCATGCATATGTAGGACAGGAAGCTATTGCAGCCGGATGTATGACTGCAACTAAACCAGAAGATCTTTTTATTACAGCTTACCGCGATCATGGTTTGGCCATAGCAAAAGGCGTTTCCGTTAACTCCTGCATGGCTGAATTATATGGTAAAGCAACTGGTAATGCGAAAGGAAAAGGTGGCAGCATGCACTTTTTTGGTACGGATGTTAATTTTTATGGTGGTCATGGTATTGTGGGTGCACAGATCGGAACCGGCGCAGGCTTGGCATTTGCGGAACAATACCGTGAAACAGACAACGTGGTTTTATGTTTTTTTGGTGATGGCGCTGCCCGCCAGGGTATGTTGCACGAAACCTTTAACCTGGCCATGCTTTGGAAATTACCTGTAATATTTATTTGCGAGAATAATAATTACGCAATGGGAACATCGGTTTCCCGTACTTCCAACGTAACAGATATTTATAAACTGGCTGATGGATATGATATGCCATCCGATATGGTTAACGGAATGACACCTGAAGCCGTTCATGAATCCATTTCCCGTGCGGTAAAAAGAGCCAGGGAAAAGGGCGGACCTACATTGATAGAATTGAAAACTTATCGTTATAAAGGTCACTCCATCAGCGACCCGGGAAAATACCGCGGTAAAGAAGAAGTGGAAGAATATAAACAAAAGGATCCTGTAAATATCGTTTTACAAACTATCAAAGACAATAAACTGGCTACGGATGAAGAGATCAAAGCCATTGATGACCGGGTAAATAAAATGGTTGATGAATCTGTGAAATTTGCCGAAGAATCGCCATTACCGGATGATGATGAAGTTTTGAAAGATGTTTATATGGATAAAAATTATCCTTTCATTGTAGATTAATTAAATTTAAAAAACACAATAAGTCAATTAATAAAATGAGCGATAATACAAAAGAAGCCACAAGGGACCAGGAAGTAGTAGATAAGGCTAAGGATTTCTGGTCAAAATACAGCCGGCCCTTAATGATAGTCAGTACATTGATCATACTTGGCGCAGCAGGTTATTTTGGTTATAAATACCTGGTTCAGGAACCCAATGAAAAGAAAAGTGTTGAAGCCATTTTCAAAGCGGAAGAATATTACCGAATGGATTCTTTAAATCTTGCTTTAAATGGCGATGGTGTCAATTCAGGCTTTTTGAAAGTGATTGATAAATATGGCGGAACCAAAGCCGGCAACCTTGCTCATTTTTATGCGGGTGATATTTATTTAAAATTGGGTGATTATGCAAGTGCAGTTAAGCACCTGGAAGATTTTGAAACTGATTCTAAAATGATCCAGGCCCGGGCTTATAAATTAACTGCAGATGCTTATGCCGGTTTAAATAAAAATGAAGAAGCTTTAAAAGCTTACAAAAAAGCTGCTTATCATTTTGATGAAGACAATGTAAACTCACCTGATTATTTATTCCTGGCGGCATATTATGCTCACAAAGTGATGAACAATAGTAAAGAAGCTATTGAATTATATAAAGATTTGAAGCAGAAATATCCGCAATCACAACAAGGATTTGAAGCAGATAAATACCTTGCACAACTTGGTGTTTACGCGGTTAAATAAATTTTTACAGTTTTAGCATACGTTATTCTTTATGGCCGATGTAGCAAACAGTAAACTCTTACAAATTCAATCAGGCATCCTGGACAAGCAGGATGCCTGCATTGTTTTAGTAAAGACTGAGTGGAATGCCGCAATTGTTGATGAATTAGAAAGTGGATGTATTCGCATTCTTGAACAATATCATACAAAAAAGATCATTACCATTACCGTTCCGGGTGCGGTTGAAATTCCATTTGCAATAAAAAGTTATTGGGAAAATGTGCCGGATAAAAAAAGACCCGATGCATTTATCGCTTTGGCCTGTGTGATCCGTGGCGGAACGCCGCATTTTGATTATGTATGTCAAAGTATTACTGAAGGAATTACAGCCCTGAATATAACCTTACCTGTTCCCATTATTTTTGGCGTACTAACAGTAGACAACCAGTTGCAGGCAGAAGAAAGATTAGGCGGTGCGCATGGGCATAAGGGTGAGGAAGCAGGAATCACTGCATTAAAAATGATCTCCCTGAAAAATTCTTTTAGCAGGAAACATAAATAAGTTTCGACATTCCCACATGAACGTACAACTCTTTATACCTTGTTTTGTTGACCAATTATATCCAACAACCGCTTTCAATATGATCAGGGTTTTGGAAAAAGCAGGTTGCAACGTTTCGTACAATCCAAACCAAACCTGTTGTGGTCAACCAGCATTTAATGCAGGGTTTTGGGATCAATCCAAAGAAGTTTGCAATAAGTTTTTGGAAGATTTTAAAGGCAGTGACCTGGTAGTTGCACCAAGTGCCAGTTGTGTCGGTTTCATCAGGAACTATTACACGAAAATATTTGATAACAGTTCATCTCATAACAAAGTAAAAGACCTGGCAAAAAGAACCTACGAATTTTCTGAGTTCCTGGTAAATGTTTTAGGCGTACAAGATTTTGGCGCATCACTGAATGCAACTGCAACTTATCATGATTCATGCGCAGGTTTAAGGGAATGTAAAATTAAAACTGAACCGCGTCAGTTGCTTTCCCATGTAAAAGGACTGCAACTAACGGAGATGCATGATGTAGAAACCTGTTGCGGTTTCGGCGGAACTTTCGCCGTAAAGTTTGAACCTATTTCTATTGCAATGGGTGAGCAGAAAGTAGATAATGCAATAGCTACCGGTGCAGAATATATTATTTCCACCGATCTTTCTTGCCTGATGCACCTGGATGGTTATATCAAAAACAAAGGATACGATATTAAAACAATGCACCTGGCAGATGTGTTAGTATCTGGTTGGTAAAAATTATCATCTTTAATCTTCATAATATGGCTTACTGGCTGGTAAAATCTGAACCTTTCAAATATTCATGGGACCAATTTCAGAAGGATAAGAAAACTTATTGGGATGGTGTTCGCAATTATGCAGCCCGTAACTTTTTGAAAGCAATGAAAAAAGGCGACCAGGTTTTCTTTTATCACAGTAATGAAGGTCTGGAAATAGTAGGCATAGCAGAAGTGGCAAAAGAATTTTACCAGGATCCGACAACAGACGATGAAGCCTGGGTAGTTGTTGACCTGAAACCCAAAAAAAAATTAAAAAAAACTGTTACCCTTCAGCAAATAAAGCAGGATAAAAGATTGGCCAACATGGCTCTTGTTAAACTTGGTCGACTATCTGTAACGCCCGTTACTGATGAAGAATGGGCCATCATAATGGACCTGGCTGAAACAAAATGACCTCTGCTCTGCGACATACCACTAACTGGTAGTTTTTCTGAAATTCATTCTTCATTGGGTTACATTTTAAATAAAAATGTATCAATGTAAATGAATGCATTCATCCTAATAGATAACGGTAACCAATAAGTTATTTTAATTTTTATGCAAATCAGCATCGCTTTGCATCTTACCTAAAAATCATTTTTATGCATTTAATAAAAATCGCTGCATTAGCAGCAGGCATTGTATTGTCCTTAACCGCCTGTGAAAACGAAATAAATTCGTCTGCAGAAGATTCAGCCATAATGGATATCATTCCCCCCGAACAAAAACCTGGTAAAACTGAAGAAACAAATAAAAGTTTTGATCAGAAAAGCCCGGAAAGTGAAAAACAATTTACACCCGCTGGATCGGTAACCTTACAGGAGCTAGACAAAAAAATCATCAAGACCGCTAACCTTCATCTTGAAATAAATGATTTCAACACATTTGGAAAATTAATTCATGACCAGGTAAAGAAGTCGGGTGGTTATATTGCCGAAGAACAGCAAAAGGAAACGGAATATTCAATTGAAAACAACATCACGCTTAAAATTCCGGTAAACCAGTTTGATAATGTAATGAACACCCTTTCATCTGCTGCTGTAAAAACAATTCAAAAAAACATCAGTGCGGAGGATGTTACTATGCAAACAGTTGATGTCCGTTCCAGGCTGGATGCAAAAAAACAGGTTCGTCTGCGTTATTTGGATTTGTTGAAGCAGGCAAAGAATATGGAAGATATATTACATGTACAATCTGAAATAAATGAAATCCAGGAAGATATTGAAGCAACTTCCGGCAAACTGAATTACCTGAAACAATCTGCATCATTCAGTACAATTAATATAAACTATTACCAGGTTTTAAACCCTGGCGCTGTTGATAATGATCCCGCATATAATACCCGGATTTGGAGTTCTTTTAAGAACGGATGGATTTGGATTGGGGAATTAATAATCGGGTTAATTTCAATCTGGCCCTTATGGTTATTTGGATTGATTGGTTGGATGATAACCAGGAAAATGTTTTCGAAAAGAATCAAGCAAGCATAAATATTTTAGCATATCGTCTGCGTATTTTTGTTTGATGGAAAAACAAAAACTGGTTGTATTAACAGGTGCCGGCATCAGTGCTGAAAGTGGTTTAAAAACATTCCGGGACAGCGATGGTCTTTGGGAAGGATTTGACCTGGAAGAAGTGGCAACACCCCGCGGCTGGCGCAAAAATCCTGAACTGGTCCTGGAATTTTATAACATGCGCCGCAAAAATGTTTTAGAAGCCGAACCCAACGCCGCACATTATGGATTAGCCGGACTGGAAAAATATTTTGATGTACAGATCATCACACAAAACATTGATGACTTGCATGAAAGAGCAGGATCGACAAACGTGCTTCATTTACATGGTGAAATTTTTAAAATGTGCAGCGAGAAGGATAGGGGACATGTTAAACAAATTAAATCGGATATAAGAATGGGTGATCTTGCACCTGATGGTTATCAATACCGGCCTGATATTGTTTGGTTTGAGGAACCAGTTGAAAAAATTCCCATCGCTATGGATATTGTAAGTTTAGCAAAGATCTTTGTGATAGTAGGAACATCATTGGTCGTTTATCCAGCGGCCGGATTGATCAGCTTTGCGCCTTATGATATTCCCAAATTTATCATTGATAAAAAAATACCGTATACATCCGCAGTGCCAAATTTAACAGCGATAGAAAAACCAGCTTCGGAAGGGATCAAAGACCTGGTAGAAATTTTGCTTTCTTCAAATGATAAAAAAAAGCCCGCCATTTAGCTGCGGGCTTTAAAAAAATATTTTACATCGGTCTTAGTTTACCCGATCCGGAAATATTTGAAGTTAATATGGAAGGTTGTCCTTTATAATAAACCGATCCACTACCGGAAATGGTTGAACGAAGTTCTTCCGTAACATGAATTCTTATATCACCCGAGCCACTGGTTGTAGTCATTACTTTCCGGGCTATCAAGTTTGGAAAATTCAAATCACCGCTGCCACTGATCCTTAAAATTTCTTCATCTGCTTCTCCATCCTCAATTTCCGCATTTCCAGATCCGCTGATATTTACATCCAGGTAACTCGTTTTTAATTTATCCATTTTAATATTGCCCGATCCGCTGATATCCATTTCCATATCATTGTTAATAATATCACCCGAAACAAAAATGTCTCCTGATCCGCTTATACGAAGATCATTGAGGTCTGGAGCAGTAAGATAAATAGTTACCGGCTCATGTCTTCCCAACCGGATGTCATTCCGGTATTTAATTACCAGGTTAGAACCTGACTTATAAGTTTCCAATACTTTCAAAATATTGTCCTGCCCATGCAGTTCAATTTTCAAATCATTTCCTTTGGTGAAATGCACCGTCGCATCTCCACGCAGATCAACACCGGCAAATGAACCCACATTCCGGTTTTCAGTAATTACAGGTCCTTCGCCTTTAATTTTTTCGCAGGATGAAAACATAATTACTCCCGCAAACGCCAACAACAATCCATTCATCTTTTTCATTTTCTGAATAAGTTTTAATGATTAATAATTCCTGAAATAAAATTTGGCGTGTGGTATGCTGATTCTGAACAGCAAAAGTTTTTTTTAAAACTTTTTAGACAAAGCATCTGCATAAATGGGTGGCTCATTTAGCGACTCTGCTCATGTCAGGTTGCAAAGTAATTGGAATAATATTTCCTGGATGAATGTATAATGTATGAATGGATATATTTAGCGTTGACCCGCCATATAAAAGGGATGAACTGGTAAGATGAATACCTGAATTAATAATCTAATCAGCCTGGATTGTTTCTTCATTGAATTGAATACCGGATAATTCCAATTCTTTTAAAACCGGCTCATAAATTTCTTTTATCACCGGTACATGAAGTCCTGATAATTTGATCGTGCCATTCAAAATCAATTTAGCTGCAATGCCCAATGGCAAACCGACTGTTTTGGCCATAGCTGTATGGGAGCTATCCATACCTTTTACTACAAGCGAACTTTTAACCAGTGTATTTTTATGGTTTAGATTATATTCAATTTCATGCAGCATAACAATCATATCCTTATCACCCGGATGCAATGCCAGTTTTTTTTCCAGAGCAAATTGCAGAACATCGGCAGCACTGCATTTTCCTTTATTGATCATGGTCTCTTCATCATCCATGCCCAGGTGAAACAATTGTTTCAGGGTAAGATTTGCTTCATGTAACTTTCCTGCAATGGTTGCAGCGGCATTTGTTTTAATAGTTTCCAATTCAATATGCTCCAGGTCGCCTTTTTTGTCAATCATCATTAAAGACTCAGGAATTTCTTCACCCGTTTCTGCAGCCGCTTTTTCAGCCTCGTTTAATTTAACCAGGTTTTCCAACAGTTCTTTTGTTTGGGCAAAACGATTGGTCATCTTTTCCTTTAACCAATCATTAAATCCATTTTTGGCAAAATGTTCTTTAAAAAATGCAGCGAGAGACATTCCATCCGTTTCGTATTGAATGGTTTCATCAGTAAGTTTCAGGTCTATAATATTTTTCCAGCCGTACATAAAATCAGGATGCCTTAAAGTTGTTCTGATAAATGTATCTGCGGAGTTCAAACCATACAATGGGATATAAGAAAGTGAGTCTCTGTTTGGATAAAAAGAAAGAACGCCCAATTCAGGAATCTCCACAAATTTGTCATTGTCAAAAAGTGCGGCATAATCCAATTTGTTTGTTTCACCATCCTGCTTAAATATGGCTCCCGCTTTACCGGCATTTACCACATTACGTGGATTCCAGCTTATTTTATAATGCCAAGCATTATCGTCGCTTTCAGGAGCAACCAACCCACCACAATGAGATTTGAAGGAAGTAATGGTACCATCTTTTTCTTGTATGTGATGAATGATCTTCATGGCGCTCATGTGATCGATACCCGGGTCAAGACCCATTTCATAGAGAAACAAAATATTTTCTTTCTCTACCTGTGAAGCCAGCATTTTAACTTGTTCATCAACGTAAGAAGCGGTGAGCAAATTCTTTTTATATAAAATACAATCTTTAGCTACCAATATGTGCAGGTGAGGGGGAAGCATGGATATAACAATATCAGCTTTGGCCAGTTCTTTTCTCCTGTCAACTTCATTATTTATATCAAATGAAACTGCATTACCACGGTTATGGTTAGCTGTTTTTGAACGGGCCATCAATAAGTCCGCATCAACTACAGTAACAAACCAGTTTTGCATTTCTGCTTCATTCAATAAATATTCGATTAATACTGTAGCTGATTTACCTGCTCCAAACACCAATACCTGTTTCATAAAGAATGTATTAAAAGTGGCAAGTTAATAAGCCTGTTGGAATCTATCTATAAAAAAACAGCCGGAAAATTCCGGCTGTTTTTTTAACTACTAACAAATTATTTTTCAGATCGGGCAAAACTAAAATCTCTAACATTGATTTTTTTAATGGATACATCAACATCCATTCCTCTTCCCGTACGCGGAACATCCGCATGAACCTGCCCTCCAGGCACCACATCATTAAATACCATTTTCTGTGTTTTTACAACCTGTTTTTCTAAACCGATATATTTCACTTCTATTTCAACTTTATCAAGCGGATAGCTGCTGTTATTAGCCAGTGTAATAGTTAAATCTTTTATTCCGCCAAATGGACCTGTTTTAAAATCATTTGCTTTAATAGAAACATCATCCCAAATATTTTCAATTGAACTTTTTTTATTGGTTGTTTCATTCTTATCGGCCAATGCACTATCATCATCCCTGATCACTCTTTTTCTTTCGTTGGTTTGTGAATCGGTAACGGAACCAGCATAAGGTACCTGCTTATTGTTTTGTTCAGATCTCTTTTTATTATTGGCAGCCAGGTTAACAGGTTGCTTTTCGTTTGTGGATACCTGGTAATCATTATAATTATCTTCAACCGGTACAGGATTATGATCAGCAGGGATTTCTGCTGGATTTGAATTGGAAACAAAACTGGTTGAACCTAATTCTGTTTTGTTTGATTCCGATTTGCCAGGTTGATTAACCAAGCCGGTCATTTGTTTATCATTATCAAAATACATTCCGATCAACATGCCAACAGAAAGTATGACCAGCACCGCGGCTGCTATTTTTAATCCATTCAAAAACGCTTGTTTACGTGCATTCCTTTTTTTACGCTGGTTCAATGTCTGCACATACATCTCTTTGATCTCATCCAAAGGCTGTGAATATTTTTCCTCCAGTTCGATGGGTTCATTTCTATTGATGGTTGATTGTTTAAAGCCAGGTATTTCATTTGCAGGTAAAGGCTGAATATTTTGTCGTTGTGCATTTACATTTTCTTCCTTTGTTCTTTCATATTCTACAGGAGCTGCCGGCTTGTTATCTGTTATTCTTTCCGGGAAAGACACAAATACATTTTTGTTTGTTTGTGCGGTTCTTTCAATCTTTTGTTTAGGATGAGGGTTTACGGGAATTTCCTGGTTATGCGCTTTGGTTGGTTCAGGTTGCGAAATATCAAGGGGTGTATTGGCAACGGGCTGTTGATTTGAAGTCTCTGGGTTTTGTTCCGTAGATTTTTGATAAAACCGATCATAGGGTTGTTCTTCAACAACGGGTGCATACGGAACCAATTCTTTTATTTCGCTTGGATATCGCCAGGCAGCACTTCGCCCATTTACCCAAACCAGGTCGTAGGGTTTTAATCCAATTTTAATTAATTCATCAAAACTTAAAGGCCCTGATTCCTTGTTATTCCGTAAGAGAAGGTAAGTGGCCATACATAAAAATTTAACGAAGTATAAAGGAACTAAAACTTTGCATTGGTTAGTGTAAAAGGGTTGTTATTTTCGGTTAATTAACACAGCGTGTTGATTTTTTCACATTCGTGGATAATTAGCTTATAATTCATTGTTTTCACACAGGATTAAAGGGTAAAATAAGTTACATTTGCTGGCCTCGCGAAACAGCAAAAAATACACTCAAAATAAAGCATGGAAGATACTTCTCAGCCTCTTGAAACACAGGATAACAACCGGATTATCCCGATCAATATCGAAGAACAAATGAAAACGGCTTATATCGACTATTCTATGTCGGTAATTGTTGGCCGTGCTCTCCCGGATATCAGGGATGGCTTAAAACCTGTTCACCGCAGAATTCTGTATGCGATGAATGAATTAGGATTAGCCTCCAATAAATCACATAAAAAATCGGCCAGGGTTGTGGGTGAGGTGTTGGGTAAATATCACCCCCATGGTGACTCCTCCGTTTATGATGCTATGGTTAGAATGGCGCAGGAGTGGAGCATGCGCTATATGATGGTTGATGGCCAGGGTAACTTTGGAAGCCAGGATGGTGATGGCCCGGCAGCTATGCGATATACGGAAGCCCGTCTTCACCGTATAGCAGAAAACATGTTGCTGGACATCGATAAAGACACGGTAGACTTCCAGTTCAATTTCGATGATTCTCTGAAAGAGCCCACTGTTTTACCAACTCGTATTCCAACTTTACTGATCAACGGATCCAGTGGTATCGCCGTTGGTATGGCCACCAATATAATGCCGCATAACCTGCGGGAAGTGATTGATGGATGTATTGCGTTTATTGAAAACCGTGATATAACCATCGACGAATTGATGTTACATGTAAAAGCACCTGATTTCCCTACCGGTGGAATCATCTTTGGTATGGAAGGGGTGAAAGCCGGCATGCATACAGGCCGCGGAAGGGTGGTACTGCGTGGAAAATTACGCATTGATACCAAACCCAGTGGTCGAGAACAGATCATCATTACCGAAGTACCTTACCAGGTTAACCGGGATGCACTTTGTGACCGCATTGGCCAGTTGGTGAATGAAAAAGTGGTGGAAGGAATCGCCCACATCAACAATGAATCAAACAAAAAAGAAGGAACAAGAATAGTTATAGACCTGAAGAGAGATGGCGTTGCGAATGTCATTGTCAATCAACTGTACAAATTCACTGAATTACAAACATCTTATGGTATCAATAACGTAGCCATTGTAAAAGGAAGGCCACGCACATTGAACCTGAA
>CAMPGG010000032.1 GCA_946885335.1 uncultured Chitinophagaceae bacterium | reverse complement strand
GTGGTAAAGAAAGAAAAGTAAAAGAGTACCTGGACAAGGAAATTTCCCGTAGTGGCTGGACTGATATTGTAAAACAGGTTTTTTTGCCGGTGGAAAAAGTATACAAAGTTCAGAATGGCAAGAAGGTAATGCGGGAAAGAAATTATTATCCTGGTTACGTGATGATCGAAGTGCTGAATGGCAAATTAAATGAAGATCTGCGTGAAGCTATTCGTAATACAAATAGTGTAATTCATTTCCTGGGTAAAGAAAACCCGATCGCTTTACGCAAATCTGAAGTGAACAAGATGCTGGGTAAAATGGACGAAATGGCTGAAGCCGGTGGCGTTAGCATGAGTGAACCATTCATTGTTGGTGAAACTATCAAGATCATCGAAGGTCCTTTCAATGATTTTAATGGGGTGATTGAAGAAGTCAATGATGAAAAGAAAAAACTGAAAGTAACGGTTAAAATTTTCGGTCGTTCTACACCGGTAGAACTGAATTATATGCAGGTTGAAAAACTAAGCTAAAACTTAACGCATTTTAAATATGAAAGCTGATTTTGAAAAAGATCAGCTTTTCTTTTTTATAATGAAAACAGCACTTTATAAGTTTTCAAATACAGGGTTGATATGTTTTGTAGCTGTTATCAGTTATATTATCTCGGTTATTTTCAATCTTGGGTACACAGAATTGGATGGAGAAGAACCACGGCGTGCATTGGTCAGTATAGAAATGTTACAATCTGGAAATTATATAGTTCCAACATTATATGGATGGGAGTATTATAATAAACCGCCATTATTCAATTGGATCATGAGTGGCTTCATGTTTATTACTCAATCCACAAAAGAATGGGTGGTAAGATTGCCATCACTGGTTTTCTTTTTACTTTGGGCGCTGGCACATTACCGTTTTACCAAAAAATTTATCTCATCATCAACGGCTTTATTATCAGCTATCTTCCTTTTAACAAGCGGTGAATTATATTTCTACGGTTTACAGAATGGGGGTGAGATGGATATTTTTTATGGATTTATTGTCTATCTCCAGGTGATCAGCCTTTTTTATTTTTTTGAAAAAAAGAATTGGCTTTTGCTTTTTATAGTGTCATACTTTTTTTGTGCAATTGGCTTTTTGACCAAAGCTTTTCCATCAGTGGTTTTCCAGGGATTAAGTTTATTATCCTTGATTTTTTATGCAAGAACGTTCCGTATTTTATTAATGTGGCAACACCTTGTCGGGATAGCGGTGTTTTTATTATTGGTGGGTTCTTACTTTTATGCCTATAGTTTATACAGTTCACCAGAGCGGTTATTAATTAATCTTTTAAATGAATCCATTCGCAAAACACCGCTAAGTGAAGAGTCTGGGAATTTTTGGCAAAACATAATCAACTATCCCATAAGAATGTTTACCGGGCTTTTGCCATGGTCCCTGATTCCATTATTGTTCTTTAATCAAAAACCAAAGCCGTCTTTTTGGTCAAATCCATTGCTTCGATTTTCTTTATTATTCATTATTTGTAATATCTGGGTTTATTGGTTTTTTGGAGTGGTGAAGTTGCGTTACAGTTATATGTTTTATCCATTTATGACGCTTTTTTTTGCAGTAATATTTGATCATTACCGCAAAATTTCAAACCTTCATAAGGTTTTAAAATACCTGGGATTTTCTTTTATTTTTTTATTGATTGCAACATTACTGTTGCCAGTCTATTTTGAATTTGAAATTTTTTCATTCATCATTGTTATTTCTATCCTTACATTTTTTATTTATAAATATTTTAAAGCACAAACAAAGCTAATCTGGTTATTTGCCTTTGGATTAATCATCGTTCGTTTTGCATACGCATCTTTATATATGCCTGTTATGGATAAAAACAGGAAGAGTACTAAATACCGTATGCCATTAAAGCAAGTATCTGCAATGCTTGGATCTGATACACTAAAATTTTATGCAAGACCAGACACTTTGCCTGTCTCTGTCGATTTATTATTTTTTACACTTAAAGATGAAAATGCATTGGTTCCACCTGAAATTTTTAAGCAGGTGCCTTATTATTATTACCAGGCAAGTAATAAACTGGTAATTATGGATTCAGCCATTCAAAAAGATCAGTACTATTTTAGTTATAATCCTTTTATTGGGGATTCTTCCACCATACAAAAACAATTCACTTTTTATGATAGCCGGATGCAATCCGATTTCATTTTATTTAAGAGAAAAGAGCCATAAAAAATCATCAAATGCCCTGTTTAAGGCCCTTAACTAAAAATATTTTGACAATTTGGCTGATTTTTAATTGAATGCTCTTACCTTTGCGACCCCAAAGAAAGTTCTTAGTAATGAAAGAATTTGGGAGATCCCTCAGCCCAATGGCTGTAAAAGGGGTCGCTTGAACCAATAAAACATTAACAAATGGCAAAAGAAATCACCGGCTATGTAAAGCTGCAGTGCAAGGGTGGCCAGGCCAACCCCGCACCTCCAATCGGTCCGGCATTAGGTTCCAAAGGTATAAACATCATGGAATTCTGTAAGCAGTTCAACGGACGTACACAGGATAGAATGGGTAAAGTACTTCCGGTACTGATCACCGTTTATGCCGACAAATCATTCGATTTTATTATCAAAACACCTCCGGCAGCAGTTCAATTAATGGAAGCTTCTAAGGTGCAGAAAGGTTCCAAAGAGCCTAACCGTAATAAAGTAGGTAAAGTAACCTGGGCTCAGGTAGAAGACATTGCGAAAGATAAAATGTCTGATCTTAACTGCTTTACAACTGAAAGCGCTATGAAAATGGTAGCCGGTACTGCCCGCAGTATGGGTTTAACAGTTGACGGAAAAGCTCCCTGGGAAAATTAATGCATTAACCTGTCTGCAAGATGCAGGCATTTAAAACGAATTATAATGGCTTTCATAAGTAAAAATAGAAAAGCTGCGAATACCAAGGTTGACGCCAGCAAAGTGTATTCATTAAAAGATGCATCATCATTAGTGAAAGATATCACTACATGTAAATTCGATGCTTCTGTAGATATTCACGTTCGCCTGGGTGTTGATCCTAAAAAAGCAGATCAGGCAATCAGGGGTACTGTTTCATTACCTCATGGTACTGGTAAAACAAAAAAAGTATTGGTTCTTTGTCCTCCTGACAAAGAGGCTGCTGCAAAAGAGGCTGGTGCTGATTATGTTGGATTAGATGAATTTATTCAGAAAATTGAAGGTGGATGGACAGATGTTGATGTAATCATCGCAACACCAACTGTTATGCCTAAAATCGGTAAACTGGGTAAAATCCTGGGACCAAGAAACCTGATGCCCAATCCAAAAACAGGTACGGTTACCAATGATGTAGGCGCAGCCGTTAATGAAGTTAAAGGTGGTAAAATTGCGTTTAAAATCGATAAAGCAGGTATCATTCATGCTTCAATCGGACGTATCAGTTTTACACCCGAAAAAATTGCTGAAAACAGCATGGAACTGATTAACGCAATCATTAAAGCAAAACCATCTACCGCAAAAGGTACATACCTCAAAGGGGTTAGCATGGCAAGCACAATGAGCCCGGGTATATCTATTGACACCAAATCTTTTGTTCATTAATCCGGCATAGCAGGATTCTAAATAAATTAACATGACCAAAGAACAAAAAAATGAAGTGATTGAATTGTTGAAAGATAAATTCAGTCAATACAATAACTTCTATGTTACCGATACTGAATCATTAACAGTTGCTCAGGTAGGTAAATTACGCAGCGAATGTTTCAACAAACAAGTTGAAATGAAGGTTGCTAAAAACACATTGATTAAAAAAGCGCTGGAATCTTTAGATAGTGAAAAATATGCAGGAATGTTTGATTCATTGCATAAAGTAACTGCCCTGATGTTTTCTGAAAACCCGAAAGAACCCGCTTTGATCCTTAGCTCATTTCGTAAAGAAAGTAAAGGTGAAAAACCGGTATTAAAGGCTGCATTCATCAATGGTGATGTTTATATGGGCGATAACAACCTGGTGGCTTTAACTAAGATCAAAACGAAGAATGAATTGATCGGAGAAGTTATCGGATTGTTGCAATCTCCTGCTAAACGTGTATTGGCAGCTTTATTGCACCACCACGAGAAGTTGGCAGAGGGTGGAACTACTGAAGCACCTGCAGTTGCAGAAGCTCCAGCAGCACCGGAAGCATCTGCTTCCGAATCAACTGAAACACCAACCGCTCCAGAAGCACCGGCTGCTCCTGAAGAACCCAAAGCAGAATAAGAACAATCAAAATATCAAAGCGTTAGCTTTAATATCCCAGGCCTGAGGGAAAAATAAAGGCAAAATTTTTTTAAACCTTCCGTCGGAGTAATAAACTGTGAAGACGGAAAAAATTTTAAACAAAATGGCAGACGTAAAACAATTAGCAGAACAACTGGTAGCCTTAACTGTAAAAGATGTACAGGAACTGGCTGATTTCTTAAAATCTGAATATGGTATTGAACCAGCTGCCGCAGCAGTAGTAATGAGCGGTGGTGGTGAAGGTGCAGCAGCTGCAGCTGAAGAAAAAACATCTTTTGATGTAATTCTGAAAAGCGGTGGTGCTTCTAAATTAACCGTAGTTAAAATCGTTAAAGAATTAACTGGTTTAGGTTTGAAAGAAGCTAAAGACCTGGTTGATGGTGCTCCAAAGCCTATTAAAGAAGGTATTGACAAAGCAACCGCTGAAGAAATTTCAGCTAAGTTGAAAGAAGCTGGTGCTGATGTTGAAATTCAGTAATTAGATTCATATCATTTAAAACCCCTGAGAATATCAGGGGTTTTTTTGTGCGTTCTATATATTACTGATACATATTTTAATCAACAATTAAATATGGCTGGATCTTCTGAAAGGTTTCATGATCTAATAAAATAATCTTTTTTAAATCTTCCAATGATTTAAAAGGTCCGTGTTGGTTTCTATATTCAACAATGGCATTGGCTATTTTCCACTTAATGTAAGGATGCATTTTCAATTCATCTTTACTACTATGGTTAATCGATATTTTTTTAATGTTTGTTTCCTGGACCAATAACAGGGTTTGAATTTTTTGATAAGTAGAATCCGGCAATCCATAAGTTTCAGCAACTTGTTCAACTGAATGAAATCCACCTAATTTATCCCTGAAAGTAATAATGCGGGTTCCAAGTTTTTCACCGATGCCAGGTAAGGAAACAAAGTCATCCAAATTCGCTTTGTTTATATCAACAGCAGCATATCGATTAGTTTTTTCTTTTATGGGTTTGAAAACAGATTCTGTTGATTTAGGATTAGTCTCAAATTTTTTGAAATTTCTTTTTTCTTCTTCAATCCGAATAAAAGGAGCCAGGCGTTCAAATTCGTTTTTATGTAATCCATAGATTCGTTGTAAGTCTGCGGGCTGTTTAAAATAACCTCCTTTACCTGTATAATTTATAATCGTCCGAATGGTTTTGTCTCTTAAGCCTAGTCTTTTCCATCCAGCGGCGTCCAATTTATTTGGATCAAAAAAGAATAATTCACCTTTAACTGGTGGTGTAAACGTTTCTGCACTTTTTTCATAAGTTAAGCCAGCGACACTTTCTTCGGTATCATATTCATTTTCAGATTTTGATTCTAAGGATTTCATCAGGTTAGTCCATTCTGTATCTGTTGAAATAGGAACACTATTATCCTTTTCCGGCAAAAAGGAAGGGAATAAAATGATGGTTAATAGTATGAAAAGGAGAAACATTACGCCAATTCTTTCCTTTCGGGTAAAGTGCAGGTATTCTTTTATGAAATTTTTAGCAGTCATGATCTATCTAAAGTTACCTTACCACGTAAGGCAAAAAAATACCACGAAAAGGTAATTCTTAGCTCATCTAATCCATTATTTTGGCTTAATAGTTGGTGCAAAGATTTCTTGTTTGTAAGGGTTAATTCATTACCTTTGCTGTCCTTTAATTTTGGCCAAATACATTTTGACGTTCCACATCATGATTAATTAGTTGAATTTCAACAGCTTTTGTTTAATATAAATAAAGGCCAGCTATTGATTTGGTACGTCCTGAACTTTTTTAAAACCGGTTTTAAACGCATATGGCTTCAACAAAAACGAATGTCAGGGTAGATTTCGGTAAGATTAAGCACCTCGCAGAAACTCCTGACTTACTCGAAGTACAAATTCAATCCTTTAAGGAATTTTTTCAGTTAGAAACAACACCCGACCGTAGAAATATTGAGGGATTGTTCCGTGTGTTCAGGGAAAACTTTCCCATTAATGACACCCGAAACATATTCATGCTCGAGTTTCTCGATTACTTCATCGATCCTCCACGTTATACGATCGAGGAATGTATGGAAAGAGGTTTGACTTATGCGGTACCACTGAAGGCCAAATTACGCCTTAGTTGTAACGACGAAGAACACGTTGATTTCCAAACCATCGTTCAGGACGTATTTCTTGGAAATATTCCTTACATGACTCCGCGGGGCACTTTCGTGATCAATGGCGCAGAAAGAGTTGTGGTAAGCCAGTTGCACCGTTCACCTGGTGTATTCTTTGGGCAATCTGTACATCCGAACGGTACCAAAATTTACTCTGCCCGTGTAATTCCTTTTAAAGGAGCATGGATGGAATTTGCTACCGATATCAACAACGTGATGTATGCTTACATCGATCGTAAGAAAAAATTCCCCGTAACTACTCTGTTACGTTCAATTGGTTTTGAAACGGATAAAGATATCCTGGAACTTTTCGGTATGGCCGATGAGGTAAAATCAGACAAAAAAACCCTCGAAAAATATGTTGGTAAGCGCCTTGCTGCCCGTGTGTTAAGAAGTTGGGTTGAAGATTTTGTAGATGAAGATACCGGCGAAGTAGTTTCAATTGAAAGAAACGAGATCGTTTTAGAAAGAGATTCAGTCTTAGATGAAGAAGCGATCGACATGATCAGCGATATGGATGTAAAAAGTGTTTTCATCCAGAAAGAAGATGTGGGTGGTGATTATGCTATCATCTATAATACACTTAATAAAGATACCTCTAACAGTGAGTTGGAAGCTGTTCAGCATATTTACCGCCAATTGCGTGGTGCTGATGCTCCTGACAATGAAACTGCCCGTGGTATTATCGATAAATTATTCTTTAGCGATAAGCGTTATGATTTAGGTGAAGTAGGCCGTTATAAAATTAACCGCAAGCTGAATCTGCAGAATCCGCTAACACAAAAAACATTAACCAAGGAAGATATCATCGAGATCATTAAATACCTGGTTCGTTTAACCAATGGTAAGGCTGATATCGATGACATTGATCACCTGAGCAATCGCCGGGTACGTACTGTTGGAGAACAGTTATATGCACAATTTGGTGTTGGTCTGGCCCGTATGGCCCGTACTATTCGCGAAAGGATGAACGTTCGTGACAACGAGGTATTTACCCCGGTTGACCTGATCAATGCAAGAACACTTTCTTCGGTTATCAATTCATTCTTTGGTACTTCTCAATTATCACAGTTCCTGGATCAAACCAACCCGCTGAGTGAGATCACGCACAAGCGTCGTATCTCCGCACTCGGACCAGGTGGTTTAAGCAGGGAAAGAGCAGGCTTTGAAGTTCGTGACGTACACTATTCACACTATGGTCGTTTGTGTACTATTGAAACACCGGAAGGACCAAACATTGGTTTGATTTCAACGCTTTGCGTTCATGCCAAGATCAATGAAATGGGCTTTATCGAAACGCCTTACCGCAAGGTGAAGGAAGGTAAAGTGAATATGAAAGAACTGACTTTCCTGAGTGCTGAAGAAGAAGATGAAGCAAGAATCGCCCAGGCAAATACGCCTTTGGATGATAAAGGACAGTTTGTTGAAGAAAAAATTGTAAGTCGTGAAACTGGCGACTTCCCAATACTGGATGCCAACGATGTAGAATTTATGGACGTTGCTCCTAACCAGATCGTAGGGTTAAGTGCTTCATTGATTCCGTTCCTGGAACATGATGATGCCAACCGTGCACTGATGGGATCAAACATGCAACGCCAGGCCGTTCCGTTAATTCGTCCTGATGCTCCTGTAGTAGGAACCGGGTTGGAAGGCAAAGCTGCACGTGATGCACGTATCCAGATACATTCTGACGGAAATGGTGTGGTTGAATTTGTTGATGCAAACGAGATACATGTTCGTTACGAAAGAGATGAAATGGAAAAACTGGTAAGTTTTGAAGAAGACTTAGTGGTTTACCGTTTGACCAAATTTGTAAAAACAAACCAGGAAACCTGTATCAACCTGAAGCCAGCCGTTAAAAAAGGTCAGCGTGTTAAGAAAGGTGATTTCTTAACGGAAGGTTATGCAGTACAGAATGGTGAATTAGCATTGGGTAAAAACCTGAAAGTGGCCTTCATGCCATGGAAGGGTTACAACTTTGAGGATGCTATCGTAATCAGTGAAAGAGTTGTTCGGGAAGATATGTTTACCTCCGTTCACATTTCTGAATATGAACTGGAAGTAAGAGATACCAAACTTGGTGAAGAAGAATTGACACCAGATATTCCAAACGTATCTGAAGAAGCAACCAAAGACCTTGATGAAAATGGTATCATTCGTTTAGGTGCGCATATCCGTGAGGGTGATATCCTGATCGGTAAAATCACACCTAAAGGTGAATCTGATCCTACACCGGAAGAAAAATTATTACGTGCCATCTTCGGTGATAAAGCCGGTGATGCAAAAGATGCTTCATTGAAAGCACCAAATGGTGTGGAAGGTGTAGTGATCGGTAAGAAACTTTTCCAGCGTGCCAAGAAAGATAAGAATGCGAAAATCCGCGAAAAAGCTTCTTTGGAAAAACTGGATAAGATCCACGAAAAAAATACAACAGACCTGCTGGAAGTGTTATTATCAAAACTGCAGGCTTTGTTGAAAGAAAAGCCATCAGCTGGTGTTAATAATAATTTCGGAGAAGTACAAATAGGTAAAGGAGCCAAATTTACCCAGAAAAACCTGGCACAATTAGATTACCTGAACATCAATCCTTTGGGTTGGACCGGTGATGCTACAATTGACGGGCAAATTAATACGCTCCTGCACAATTATAATATCAAGTACAACGAAGAATTAGGAAGATATAAAAGAGAGAAGTTCAATATTTCAATTGGTGATGAATTACCTGCCGGTGTATTGAAACTGGCTAAAGTTTACCTGGCTGTAAAACGTAAGTTGAAAGTGGGTGATAAGATGGCCGGCCGTCATGGTAATAAAGGAATTGTGGCCAGGATCGTAAGGGCAGAAGATATGCCTTTCCTGGAAGATGGAACCAATGTGGATATTGTACTGAACCCGCTTGGTGTACCAAGCCGTATGAACCTTGGACAGATTTATGAAACTGTATTGGGTTGGGCCGGGCAAAAGTTGAACATGAAATTTGCAACACCCATTTTTGATGGTGCAACAGTTGAAGAAATTGGTAATCATATTGAACAAGCTGGTTTACCAAGTTTCGGTCATACATACCTGTATGATGGAGAAACCGGTGAACGCTTTCACCAGAGAGCAACGGTTGGTGTAATCTATATGATCAAACTTCACCACATGGTGGATGATAAGATGCATGCCCGTTCAATTGGACCATACAGTTTGATTACACAACAACCTTTGGGTGGTAAAGCACAATTTGGTGGTCAGCGTTTTGGTGAGATGGAAGTTTGGGCACTGGAAGCATATGGTGCATCAAATATTCTGCAGGAATTATTAACGCTGAAGTCGGATGATATTATTGGCCGCGCCAAGACATACGAAGCGATCGTTAAGGGTGATAATATTCCAAGACCAGGTGTTCCTGAATCATTCAACGTATTGGTGCATGAATTGAGAGGTTTAGGTCTTGACCTGAAGTTTGAATAAGTAAGGGAATTACTTCTTTCATCAATAGCTGAATGAAGTACGGAACCCTGAAGAGTGCGACGCAACAAATGTTGATAAGGGTTATGGGGCTTGAAACAAAATCGTTAATTCGAACAATTAAAATCTGAATAGCAATATGGCATTCAAAAAAGAAAATCGTCCGAGAGCCGCTTTTTCTAAAATTACAATCGGGTTGGCATCGCCAGACTCTATACTGGAACGCAGTTATGGAGAGGTGTTGAAACCTGAAACCATCAACTATCGTACTTACAAACCTGAACGCGATGGTTTGTTTTGCGAAAGAATTTTTGGACCGGTTAAAGATTATGAATGTGCCTGCGGTAAGTATAAGCGTATCCGTTATAAGGGTATTGTTTGCGACCGTTGCGGTGTTGAAGTAACCGAGAAAAAAGTTCGCCGGGAAAGAATGGGTCACCTGAAATTAGTGGTACCTGTTGTTCACATCTGGTATTTTAAAAGTCTTCCAAATAAAATTGGTTATTTATTAGGTGTAAGTTCCAAGAAGCTTGAAAGCATCGTGTATTATGAAAGATACGTGGTGATTCAGCCGGGATTACGTGCAGATAAAGGACAGAATTATGCCGACCTTTTAACCGAGGAAGAATATTTAGACATCCTGGATACTTTGCCAAAAGAAAACCAGCTGTTGCCTGATGAAGATCCTAATAAATTTATCGCTAAGATGGGAGCAGAGGCTGTACATGATATGTTACAGCGCATCGATCTTGACCAGTTAAGTTTTGATCTTCGTAATACAGCAGCTACTGAAACTTCGCAGCAACGTAAGGCAGATGCCTTAAAGCGTTTAAGCGTGGTAGAGAGTTTCCGTGATGCTAATACAAGGATCATCAATCGTCCTGAATGGATGGTGATGCAATATATTCCTGTTATTCCTCCTGAACTGCGTCCTTTGGTTCCATTGGATGGTGGTCGCTTTGCTTCATCTGATCTGAATGATCTTTACCGCAGGGTTATCATCCGTAATAATCGTTTAAAAAGATTGCTGGAGATTAAAGCTCCTGAAGTAATCTTAAGAAATGAAAAAAGGATGTTGCAGGAAGCTGTGGATTCATTATTTGATAACAGCCGTAAATCAAATGCTGTAAAAGCAGAAGGTGGACGTGCATTGAAATCACTTAGTGATGTACTGAAAGGTAAACAAGGTCGTTTCCGTCAAAACCTGTTAGGTAAGCGTGTTGACTATTCTGGTCGTTCGGTTATCGTTGTAGGTCCGGAAATGAAATTGCATGAATGTGGTTTACCAAAAGATATGGCTGCTGAATTATTCAAGCCATTTATCATTCGCAAATTGATTGAAAGAGGTATTGTAAAAACGGTGAAGTCGGCCCGTAAACTGGTTGACAAGAAGGAAGCCGTTGTTTGGGATATTCTTGAAAATATATTGAAAGGCCACCCGGTAATGTTAAACCGTGCACCAACGCTGCACCGTTTATCTATCCAGGCCTTCCAGCCAAAATTAATTGAAGGAAAAGCCATCCAGCTTCACCCGCTGGTATGTTCTTCATTCAACGCTGACTTTGATGGTGACCAGATGGCGGTACACGTACCATTGAGCCATGCTGCAATCCTTGAAGCGCAGTTGCTGATGCTTGCATCTCATAACATTCTGAATCCACAGAATGGTACGCCTATCACCCTTCCTTCGCAGGACATGGTATTGGGACTGTACTACATTTCAAAAGGAAAGAAAACAACTGATACAGAAAAAGTAAAAGGCGAAGGCAAAGTATTTTATTCTGCGGAAGAAGTTATCATTGCTTACAATGAAGGCATTGTTGAATTACATGCATGGATCAAAGTAAAAGCGAATGTCCTGGAAAATGGACAATTAAATAATAAGTTGATCGATACAACGGTTGGTCGTGTTTTATTTAACCAGGCTGTTCCAAAAGAAGTTGGTTTTGTAAATGCATTATTGACTAAGAAAAACCTTCGTGAGATCATTGGTGACATCATAACGATCACCAATATCCCAAAAACAGCGAAGTTCCTGGATGATATCAAAACCATTGGTTTCCGTATGGCATTCCAGGGTGGTTTATCCTTTAACATCAATGACCTGATCATTCCTGAAATCAAAGAAGAATTGCTGGAGAATGCAAAAGGGGAAGTGGATGAAGTTTGGGATAATTACAACATGGGTTTGATCACCAATAATGAACGATACAACCAAATAGTTGATATCTGGAGCCGTGTGGATACACGCCTTACAGAAACATTGATCCGTGAACTGGCAGCTGATAAACAAGGATTCAATTCTGTTTATATGATGCTTGATTCCGGTGCCCGTGGATCTAAGCAACAGATCAAACAGCTGGCTGGAATCAGGGGATTGATGGCTAAGCCACGTAAATCCGGTTCAACTGGTTCTGAGATTATTGAGAACCCGATTCTTTCCAACTTTAAAGGCGGACTGAATGTATTGGATTACTTTATTTCTACGCACGGTGCCCGTAAAGGTTTGGCGGATACCGCACTTAAAACAGCCGATGCCGGTTACTTAACCCGTCGTCTGGTTGACGTTGCGCAGGATGTTGTGATCACAGAAGAAGATTGCGGAACATTAAGAGGAATAGCTACTACAGCATTAAAAGATAATGAAGATATCATTGAACCATTGAGCGACAGGATCGAAGGTCGTACATCTGTTCACGATATTTACAATCCATTAACCGAGGAGCTGATTGTAGAAGCCGGAACAGAGATCAGCGAATCCATAGCCAGGCATATTGAAGAAGTAGCGATTGAAACGGTTGAAATCCGTTCAGTGCTTACTTGCGAAAGCCGCCGTGGTGTATGTGTGAAATGTTATGGTAAAAACCTGGCAACAGGTTACCTGGCACAAAAAGGTGATGCTGTTGGAATCATTGCTGCACAATCAATCGGTGAACCTGGTACACAGTTAACACTTCGTACGTTCCACGTGGGTGGTGTTGCAGGATCAGCTTCAGTAGAATCTTCATTGATTGCCAAGTTTGACGGTATGGTTCAATTTGACGGATTAAGAACAGTTACCACAACTAATAATGAAGGTGATAAAGTACAGGTTGTTATCGGTCGTACCGGCGAGGTTCGTATCATGGATGTAAAAGCTGACAGGCTTTTAATTACCAACAACGTTCCTTATGGTGCTACATTAAAAGTGAAAGATGGTCAGCAGGTAGCAAAAGGAGATGTGATTTGTTCATGGGATCCGTACAACAACGTAATCATTGCCGAAGTAAATGGTAATGTTCGTTTTGAAAATGTAATAGAAGGTATCACTTTCCGCGAAGAAGCCGATGAGCAAACAGGTCACCGCGAAAAAGTGGTTATTGAAACAAAAGATAAAGCAAGAATTCCTTCCATTTTTGTTGAAGGAAAAGAAATTAAATCTTACAACTTACCTACGGGTAGCCATATTATTAAGGAAGAAGGCGAAGAGGTTAAAGCCGGCCAGGTTATTGTGAAAATTCCAAGGGTTCTTGGTAAGCTTCGCGATATCACAGGAGGTCTGCCTCGTGTAACAGAATTGTTTGAAGCCCGTAATCCAAGTAATCCGGCGATTGTTAGTGAAATTGATGGTGTGGTTAGCATGGGTTCTATTAAAAGAGGAAACCGCGAGATCATCATTGATGCTAAAGACGGCGTTACCAAAAAATACCTTGTTCCATTAACCCGCCAGATCCTGGCCCAGGATGGTGACTTTGTAAAAGCTGGTGTTGCGTTAAGTGATGGCCAGGTTGCACCTTTCGATATTCTTTCAATCAAAGGTCCGTTTGCAGTACAGGAATATGTTGTGAACGAGATCCAGGAAGTTTATCGTTTGCAGGGTGTACGCATCAATGACAAACACATTGAAGTGATCGTAAGGCAAATGATGCGTAAGGTAAATATTGTTGATCCGGGTGATACACGCTTCTTAGAAGATGATCTGACTGACAAATTTGAATTCCTTGAGGAGAATGATTGGGTGTTTGATAAAAAAGTGGTTACCGATCCGGGAGACAGCACTAAACTGCGCCCAGGCCAGATCGTTAGTTTGCGTGAAGTAAGAGAAGAGAATTCAATTCTTCGCCGGAATGATAAAAAGCTTATTGAATACCGGGATGCCAAAGCAGCCACATCGGCACCAACGCTGTTGGGTATTACCAAGGCATCATTGGGTACACAAAGCTGGATATCTGCAGCTTCTTTCCAGGAAACAACCAAAGTATTATCATCAGCAGCCATACAAGGTAAAGCAGATGAAATGCTGGGACTGAAAGAAAATGTAATTACCGGTCATCCAATACCTGCTGGTACGGGCTTACGCGAATTCGATAACATGATCGTAGGTAGTAAAGAAGAATATGAATTGTTGCAGACTACCCGTGAAGCAATGGCTTTCGACGAAGAAGAGTAAATTAAAAGTGGATGACTTTTTTTGTAAATCGTTAGTCCAATTTATAAAAGAAAAGTAGGGAGCTCGTCTTCCTACTTTTCTTTATCATTTATGGCTGATAAATCCATATTTCTTTAACCGGCAAAGGCATACTCCAGTTTATAATAATACGGGGAGGCTTTTAACAATTTTCTTTTCCAGCAAGATTATATCTTGCGCCAAAGGTTCTGATAATGAAAAATATTTCTACTATTTTAAGTGTTATTGCACTTGTTTTGATCGCTGTTTTGTTTTATTTCCAGTTCAGTTCGGGTTCCGCTACAAAAATTTCATCAAAATCGACTTCCAGTGACAGCACGTTTAACGGTGGTGATTTTCGAATTGCTTATTTTGAAATGGATTCATTGGAAAATAATTTCGAAATGGTGAAAGAAGTAAAAACCGAGTTAACCAAAAAAGAAGAAGCGATCAACAATGAATTATCAAGGTTAGAAAAAAATTATCGCGATAAAATCACCAAATACCAAAACCAGGGTGCTACGATGACGCAGGTTCAATCTGAAGCTGCTCAACGCGATGTAATGCAAATGCAGCAAAATATTCAGAATCGTAAACAAGCCCTTGACCAGGAATACCAGGACTTTTATATGAGGCAAATGAAAAGTGTTAAAGATAAAATAGAAGGGTTTTTAAAAGAGTATAATGCATCGAAAGGCTATTCTTATATCGTTGCACATGAGCCCGGTTTATTTTATTTCCGCGATACAACCTATAATATTACACAGGATGTAATCAAAGGATTAAATGAATTGCACCAGAAGAAATAAATGTTGATTGAATTGATTGTTTGAAAAGGATATTTATAAATTAACCCGGTACATTTGCCGGGTTTTTTGTTGAATGGATAGGATGTTTTAATAAGCACAAAAAACTTAACTTGAAATATTATTATGGATAATATTGAAAAATTATTTGCAACATTTTCAACATTACGCGTAGGTGTAGTTGGCGATGTTATGCTGGACTCCTATATGTGGGGCAATGTGGAACGCATTTCACCGGAAGCTCCCGTGCCTGTGGTGAGTTTGCATCACCGGGAACTGCGTATTGGAGGTGCAGCAAATGTTGCATTGAATATTGAATCGCTGGGTGCAACTGTTTCAATTATTTCCGTAACCGGTAAAGATGATGACGGAGAAAAGTTGATTGAATTATTGAAAGAACATCATATCGATACCTCATATCTTATTCAATCGGGTGACCGGGTAACCACCAATAAAATGCGCATTATTTGTCGAAACCAGCAGATGATGCGACTCGATTCTGAGATCACCAACGATCTTTCAATTGAGTTAGAAACTTTACTGTTTAAAAAACTGGAATTATTTATCCAAAATGAAAAGCCGGAAATAATCATATTCGAAGATTATAATAAAGGTGTGCTAACAGAAAATTTTATTTCCAAAGCCATTGCATTGTGTCGCAAAAAAAAGATATTGACGGCTGCCGATCCTAAGCGAAAGAATTTTTTCTCCTATCGTCATATTGATATTTATAAACCCAATTTAAAAGAAGTAAAGGAAGGGTTGAATTTGATTTTTGATGAGATGGATCTTGATTTATTAAAAGGAATCCATGCTGAATTGAACAAACTGCTTAAACATAACATTTCACTTATAACACTTTCAGAAAAAGGAATTTTTTACCAGAAGCAGAATAATGCATCAATAATTCCATCCCACATGCGAAGCATATCTGATGTGTCTGGTGCAGGCGACACAGTGATTGCAGTTGCTGCACTGGTCTATGCTGCAACACAGAATGCACACCTGATGGCTGAAATTGCCAACATAGCCGGTGGACTGGTTTGTGAAGAGGTTGGTACAGTTGCCATCAACAAAGAAAGATTACAACAGGAGTGTATGTTTTTATTATCCTGATATCGTACAAATAGATTTTATGAATAAATTTTCAATCGTTATACATGGCGGTGCAGGTACTATTTTAAAAAAAGATATGACGCCTGAATTGGAAGCTGCATACCTGGCTGGCTTAAAAGAAGCATTAAACGCTGGCTATGGGATATTGAAAGATGGAGGATCATCATTAGATGCCGTGGAAATTGCAGTAGTGGCGATGGAGAATAATATACTTTTTAATGCAGGTCGTGGTTCTGTTTTCAACAACAACGGAACGCATGAAATGGATGCAGCAATCATGGATGGTAATTCACTTGGCGCAGGTGCTGTTGCAGGGGTGCAGCATGTTCCAAATCCGGTAAAGCTGGCGAAGCTGGTCATGAAAAACAGTGAGCATGTATTATTAAGCGGGCAAGGTGCAAAAGATTTTGCCATTAGCCAGGGAATATCACTTGTAGAAGACGAATATTTCTTCAGCCAGTTAAGATATGATCAATGGCAGGTATTAATGGGTACAGACAATTATGCATTGGATCACAATTCGAATTCTGCAATAAAAATAAATAAGGAAAAGAAATTTGGAACAGTAGGTGCTGTAGCATGTGATCAGTATGGAAACCTCGCTGCAGCTACGAGCACCGGGGGGATGACCAATAAAAAATATGGCAGAATTGGAGACAGTCCATTAATTGGTTGTGGTACTTATGCAAATAATCAAACTTGTGCAATCAGTTGTACCGGTCATGGGGAACCGTTTATAAAAGCTGTGGCAGCTTATGATGTTAGTTGCCTGATGGAATATAAAGGAATGAATTTACAGCAGGCTATGAATGAAGTGGTTCATGTGAAATTAATTAAACTGCAGGGTGAAGGTGGAATGATCGGGGTTGATAGCTATGGTAGTGCTGCTATGGTTTTTAACAGCGAAGGAATGTACCGTGGAATTATGAATAGTGAAGGCCAAATGGAATTGGCTATTTATAAATAGTTTTTGAATAAAATATGCTCATGAAAAAATATGCGATCATCGTGGCCGGTGGCAATGGCAAAAGAATGGAAAGCGATACGCCAAAACAATTTTTATTATTAAAAGATAAGCCGGTATTATTTTATACGTTAAATGTTTTCCTGCAAGCTTATGATGATATGCAGATCATACTTGTATTGCCAGCGGATTTTACTGATATGGGCCAGGAGATCATTGATGGATATTTTGATAAAGAAAGAATCAGGATAACTGCCGGTGGTGACACCCGTTTTCAATCTGTAAAAAATGGTTTGCAATTGGTCGAAGATGAATCGATGATCTTTGTACATGATGGTGTACGATGCTTATTATCTACTGATCTGATAAAAAGATGCTACGACCAGGCTATCGAAACAGGTTCAGCTATACCTGCCATTTCATCAAAAGACAGTGTGCGATTAATTACTGAGGAAGGAAATGAAGCTATTGATCGTTCGAAAGTGAAACTCATTCAAACCCCACAAACATTTCACAGCAAGATTTTACTGCCTGCATTTAATATTGATTATAAGGATAAATTCACGGATGAAGCCACTGTTGTAGAAGCTTTTGGATTGAAGGTTTTCTTAATAGAAGGTGAGGAGAATAATATTAAGATTACCCGCCCGGTTGATATGCTTATTGCGGAAAAGATTTTAGATCAACACGAAAAAAAATAATTGAAACTATTTTTTTAGGAGATTGATGGGGAATGGAAGATTATTATAATGCCAGTGAAAATAAGGTTGATTAACCGGTCCAAAATTCTCGTAAAAGCTTTTTACGCCAGGCAAATCACTGCCTTCAAAATCGAAAATCAGTTTTGATCCTGCAAATTCATTGATGATGCAATCATATAAATAATGATTGGCTGAAAGACGCCTTCCTGTCTCTGTATTTGTATTCATCAGGTTATAGATCCTGTTGGAATCTATTAAGAGTAATGCGGATGAAATTAAATTTCCATGTTCATCTTTTACTTCCCGGATAATGCATTGATTTGTTATTTGTAACTGCTGACAGAGGTTTGCAAATTGTTTGTAATGTTCTTCTTTTACCTGCGGCATCCTGTTTCCATACTGTGTCCTGTAATTTTGTATGGATGCATCAACATCCTTAGATGGAGCATATTGCAGATGATGTCTACCGGCAACTTTCAAATTATTTAAAAGATCTGTTTTGTAATATTTCCGGAGACTTAAATAATCTGTATCCAGGTTAAGAATATAATTGGTTAATTCATTTGATCCTTTCCATCCATTCA
>CAMPGG010000031.1 GCA_946885335.1 uncultured Chitinophagaceae bacterium | reverse complement strand
GATGAATAAGATGAGAGGCAATAAAAAAACCCGGCAAAACCGGGTTTGTAAAATATTATGCTCTTTGTTTGGCTGGTGCCTTTCGCTTGCTCTTTTTTAATGCGCCATCAATTATTTTGCTCAGGTTCTCCAGGGTTGGTTTACCCGGAACCAATTCATCATTTACAAAAAATGCAGGCACATCCCTCACACCCATATCCAGTCCTTCGAGTAAATCGTTACGCACATGCCATCCATATGTACTGTTTACCAGGTCGTCAAGGAATTTTTTATTCATTACACCGGCTTCTTTGGAATACAGTTTAAGGCTGGTAGTACCAAGATTCCGACGGCGATCGAAAAGAATATTATGCATTTCCCAAAACTTGCCTTCCTGGGCGGCACCAAGGGCAGCTTCGCCGGCTTTTTGGGAACGCTGGTGAATTTTAGTTAGCGGGAAATGACGAAAATTGAACTTTATCTTTCCTTCGTACTTGTTTAATAATTGTTTTACCACTTCATTCGCCTTTGCACAAACTTCACTTTCATATTCTCCAAATTCCATAAGTGTTACTGTAGCGTCCGGGTTACCTACAAAAATCTCTTTTTGAGGAATTATTTCCGGAACCGGGGCTTTCATTGCCATGTTTAATTGTCTCCTTTTTTTATATCTACCTCTTTGAAAAAGAGGGACTTTGCTTATTACTAGAACTAATGCCACCCCTTTGGAATGGCATCGGCGCAAGTTAATTAATTTTTACCAGCCGTTCAGGCTTCAAAGCCTTCAATCGGCCGAATATAGGAAATTTAAGGTTTTAATAGCAAATATTCAAAGATGTTTATTTACTTAGAAAATTTGCGACATATGCCACTTAAAGGTTGAACATCATTAAATCCAGCTTCAAAAACCGTTGACTATAAAGGATTTCATCACTTTTCTCTTCCATTAAACAACCTTAAAACCTATATAACTTGATTTGAATGCAAGAATAATGACCTATACATTTGTACTATCAACATCCGGAATGACGGAATGTTTACCGCTTCCATATAGAATTTTATTCCCTTTTAAGATTGCTTCCCTACCTGAGTTTTAATGATTGCCTGCCCCGGAAAATTTTACAACTAAACCATTAATCATTAAACTTTAAAAACATGAAAACAACAAAAAACATCGCTAAGGTTTTAACCTTCACTCTTTTTGCCTTTTTAACACTTGGAACATCACAAACTGGTTTTGCCGGTGTTGCCGATTCTACACCAGTGGAACTAAAATTTGTAGGTAATCTGCAAAACCAACCTGTTTTTCAATTGGACCTGCACAATGAAGAAGCTGGCGAATATTTTGTCCTGATAAAAGATGCAAACAATGAAGTGATCTTTTCAGAAACTTTGAAAGGAACCCAGATTTCAAGGAAATACAAGTTCCTGACAGATGAAGTGGATGTTAGCACCCTTTACCTGGAAATCACTAACAAAAAAGATAATTCAGCTACGGTTTACACGGTTAACCGCCAATTGAGAACCATCCAGGACATGGTGATCAATAAATTATAATTTGGGTTAAAGAAAAAAAGAGGGAAGTTTCAATGACTTCCCTCTTTATATTTTAGGTTGATTGCGTTTGTTCCACTTCATTCCTGAAAACCACTGTCCGGTCAAAAACATCAACCAAAACCGGTTTAGATTTATCAATGGAACCAGCCAGTATCTTTTTACTCAACTCGTTCACAATTTCACGCTGAATTAAACGCTTTAATGGTCTTGCACCAAATTGCGGATCATAACCCTGCTCGGCCAGGAAATCAATAGCATAATCGCTGAATTCCAACATCACCCCATTTTGAAGCAAAAGGTTTTTAAGATGTTGCAACTGGATATTGATGATTCCTTTTATTTCATCTTTCATCAAAGGCTGGAAGAGAATGATCTCATCTACCCTGTTCAAAAACTCCGGCCTTATCGTTTGCCTTAAGAGCGTCATTACTTCTACCCTTGTTTTATCAACTATTTCTTCTTTATTCTTTTCTGTTACACCTTCAAAATTTTCCTGGATGATATGGCTTCCCAAATTACTGGTCATGATGATGATGGTGTTTTTGAAATTCACCACCCGGCCTTTGTTATCGGTCAGCCTTCCATCATCCAATACCTGTAACAAAATATTCCATACATCCGGGTGCGCCTTTTCAATTTCATCAAGCAAAACAACCTGGTATGGTTTGCGCCTGACCGATTCTGAAAGCTGACCACCTTCATCATAACCCACATAACCGGGAGGTGCACCAATTAACCGACTTACCGTATGTTTTTCCTGGTACTCACTCATATCAATCCGGGTCATCATACTTTCATCATCAAAAAGATAATCAGCCAATGCTTTTGCCAATTCAGTTTTACCAACGCCGGTGGTTCCTAAAAATATAAATGAACCGATAGGACGTTTAGGATCACTTAATCCTGCACGACTACGACGAATTGCATCTGCAATGGCGGTAATTGCTTCATCCTGTCCTACTACCCGCTGGTGTAATTCAGTTTCCAGGTTCAGGAGTTTATCTCTTTCACTCTGCAACATTTTTGAAACGGGTATGCCTGTTGCTTTTGCCACATTCTCCGCGATGTCTTCCGCATCCACTTCCTCTTTCAACAATCTTTTTTCAGAAAGATGACTTAACTGGATGGTTTGTTCATGGATCTGTTCTTCCTGCTCTTTTATTTTACCATATCGGATCTCCGCAACTTTACCATACTCACCATTTCGTTCCGCTTGTTCGGCTTCTAATTTCAACTGCTCAATAGCAGCTTTTCCATTTTGTATTTTTTCAACGATCTCTTTTTCCTGTTGCCATTTTGCTTTTAAAGTATCACGCTCAACGCTCAGGTTACTGATGTCGACACCCAGTTCTTTTAATTTTTCTTCATCATTTTCTCTTTTGATGGCTTCCCGCTCAATTTCCAATTGCCTGATCCTTCTTTCCAGTTCATCCAGTTCTTCGGGCATTGAATTCATTTCCAGGCGAAGTTTGGCTGCACTTTCATCGATCAGGTCGATAGCTTTATCGGGTAAAAAACGATCGGTAATATATCTTTCTGATAATTGCACAGCAGCAATGATCGCTTCATCTTTAATACGTACATGATGGTGCGTTTCGTAGCGATCTTTTAATCCGCGCAAAATAGAAATAGCATCTTCTTCACTGGGTTCATTGATCATTACTTTTTGAAAACGGCGTTCGAGTGCTTTATCTTTTTCAAAAAATTTCTGGTACTCATTTAATGTGGTTGCACCAATGGCTCTCAATTCGCCACGGGCAAGCGCAGGTTTCAAAATATTGGCGGCATCCATTGCACCCTCTCCTCCACCAGCACCAACCAGCGTATGAATTTCATCGATAAATAAAATGATCTCGCCGTCACTCGCCGCAACTTCTTTGATCACTCCCTTCAATCTTTCTTCAAACTCACCTTTGTATTTAGCACCGGCGATCAGCAAACCCATATCCAATGCATAAATAATTTTTGATTTCAGGTTTTCAGGCACATCACTGTTAACAATGCGATGCGCTAATCCTTCTGCGATGGCCGTTTTACCAACACCTGGTTCACCCACTAAAATGGGATTGTTCTTACTGCGGCGACTCAGGATATGTAATGTCCGCCTGATTTCTTCATCACGGCCAATTACGGGATCCAATTTTCCCTGGCGAGCCAGTTCATTTAAATTCTTTGCATATTTATTCAACGCATTATATTCCTGCGATTGTGTTTGCGAAGTAATGGTCTCTCCTTTTCGCAAATCCTTTATTGCCGTTATTAATCCTTTTTCATTAAGGCCGGCATCTTTCAACAGTTTTGCAGCGGCATCATTGCCCTGCACAATGGCTAACAGGATATGTTCAGGCGTTACAAATTCATCACCAAAAGATTTCAACACTGACCCGGCACGTAACACCACACTGTTAGCATCGCGACTAATTTGCTGTGCAGGCTCACCCGAAGATTTGGGCAACTTGCTGATTAATTCTTCCAGTTTGGACTGTACCAGGTTTATGGTAACATTATTCTTCTTTAATAAATATTCAACCGGCGAATCCTGTTGCTCTAATAAAGCTTTCAGAATATGCTCGGTTTCAATATTTGGATTCTGCGCATTAAATGCAGCTTGCTGTGCCTGTTGAAAAGCTTCAGCAGCTTTAATGGTAAAATTGCCTAGGTTCATAATATAAATGAGTTAATTACTAATTTGAAAATTTGAAAATGAACACTTGAAAACCCAAAACAATTGGCAATCTCTCAAATATCATTTCCCTTTAATTTTTTATGCTTCCAACTTTCGAATATGCATCAACTTTAGTTGCGTCGCACTCTTGTACGTTTTGCTCATTACTCGTCTGCTAATTTAGAAGCAGCATAGTTGTAGTTTAATAGAATTATTTAAGTACAAGAGTGCGACGCAAGTAAAGTTCAATAGAAATACCGCTGCCTGCTACATAAAATCAAATAACTTTAAACCTGAACTGCAAATCATAATCCAAGGCAAAATTCCAGAAACTATGTCATATAAATTGAATGCAAACTGCCTGAAAAGCAGTATTGCAGGGGTATTACTGCTATTATTACAGACCGGCTTTACACAGGGCAACTATGCTGAACTGGATAAAGCTTTCCAGGAAAAACAAAACTTGTTAGGTAAAGACCTGGTGGTTATGTTGTGGAAAAAAGACGACACAATAGTTTATAAAAAAGAGATGGGAACATTTAACAGCAAAACTGTTGCCCCCATAGCAAGCGCCAGCAAATGGCTGACTGCTGCACTCGTAATGCAATTGGTTGATGAAGGAAAATTATCCCTGGATGATAATATCAGCCGGTATTTGCCAGAATTTGAAAAGTATGGGAAAAACTATATCACTTTGAGACATTGTCTTTCTCACTTAACAGGAATTGATGATGAAGGCAGGTTGATAAAAAAATTGATTCAACGAAAAAAATTCGCTTCGCTGGAAGAGGAAGTAAATTCATTTGCAGCCAGGGATATCAGGACAAATCCCGGAACCGATTTCTGGTATGGAAATGTTGGATTAAATATAGCAGCCAGGGTTGTGGAAGTTGTGAGCAAGAAAAAATTTGACCTGCTGATCAGGCAAAAATTATTTGTTCCGTTAACTATGCGCAAAACAACTTTCAGCACATTGGATGGTAGCCCGGTAAATCCATCAGGAGGCGCAAGATCTACCGCCGATGATTACCTGAAATTCCTGGTTATGCTTTTGAATAAAGGGAATTATGCCGGCAAACAAATATTAAGTGAGGAATCGGTGAATGAATTAATGAAAATACAAACCACGCAAGCTCAAATAAAGTATGCTCCTAAATCGGCCATGGGTTTTAATTATGCATTAGGCAGTTGGGTTTTAGAAAGCCAGGATTCGCAACAAGCCACGGCGTTGGCCAGCCCGGGTTTATTTGGCACCTGGCCCATGATAGATTATTGCAGGGGTTATGCTTACCTGGTTTTTGTAAAAAATATTTTGGGTGAAGAAAGAGCAGATATTCATTTAGAAATGAAAAAGATCATAGACAATCAAATGCCTGGCGATTGCAAGTAATCTTTTAAAAACATACAATAAAAAATCCCGGAGAGAATGCTCCGGGATTTTTGCTTAATGTATTTTTTTTTGGAAAGATTAAAATGCTTTTTTAGGCGCTTCATCTTTAACCAGTACAACACGACTGCGATCGGCTTTATAAATAGCACCGTAATATTCTGCCAGGTCATTAAAATCTTTAGCCGGGAAACGTCCACTGTTTTGTTCAATACTGCGATAATAAAAAAGTTTATTGTCCTTATACTTAACAGAAGATGAATAATTGCCAAACTTGCTTTGAATGGCAACATCTTTTGGCATGGCTTCTATACTATAACCTGCAGGTATCTCAATTTCCACTGAATCCAAATCCTTGTATTCGTAACCCAATTGAATATCATATTTCCGCGTGGAATCAACATTTAATTTACGGCCCGATCTTGTCATTACATTCGGCATAATAAATAAACGTTTACCTGTTATGGTTGCATAGTTACTCACCGTAATTTCCAATGATTCATTGATGGAAGGCAATGAACTTTTATGTTCCTTATAATCGAAATTATTAACGTCATAAGTTGAAAAATCAAGCTGCTCCACCAATATCTCCTTTACTTTTTCTTTTGAAAGTGCATTGATCATATCGTGCAGGTTATCCTGCTGCATACCCGTATAACGGGTATGGACATTTGTAGAAAGCGTTCCATTATCATTCAATGTTGCTTTGATATTTCTTATTTGCAAGTTCTGGTTTAAATTATATTTTGGTGTACGAACCATTTTGCCGCCATTTTCATCGATCAATAATGCCGGGCGGTCAGAAGTAAAATCTCCCAAATATCCTGCAGGCATGGTTTGGCTGGTACATTCTAACCAAATGGTATCTTTTTGAACCGGCACACTTAAGATAACATGATTAAACTGCGAGGAAGGGAAATCTTCTGTTATGTAATTGGCATTTTTACCTGCCCTTATTAAACTATAGTATGATGGAATTCCAACTTCTTTCAATATGCTGTACATGTAATTTGTTAAGGCTTTACAATCTCCATAGCCTTTTGCAGCTACATCCTTTGCAGGGAATGGCTGCCAGCCACCAATGCCTAATTGAATGCTGATATACCGGGTATTGCTTTGCATGTATTCATATAAACGGGCAATCTTTTCAACAGGGTTCTTAATTCCATCCGCAATTGAATGAACTTTTTGCTTAACATCATCCGGCAATTCATCTCTACCTGCACCCAATGCATAAACGAATTTTCCAAAATCCTGCCAGTTCTTCATATTGCCTTTGTATTCATCAACCTGGAAATCGGTAGGTCCAAAAACAACATAGGTTGTCAGTTCATGCCAAAGCGGAGAAAATGTTTCCCTGGTAATAGCGGGCATATCTTTAGCCGACCAGGTCATTATTTTTTTATTTTTTTCTTCTGTCTTTAGCGGTAATCCAGCATAATTAAATGCCTTATACCGAACCGTATACTCTGGTGATGAAATAATACTTATTGAACTTTTCTCCACTGACAAACTTTCTCCACCCTGCGGTGACCAACTCGGGAAAAATAAAGTGCTTTTGTTTTTGATCTCGATGTCATATTCAATCGTATAGGGATAAATTTTATGGTAAAAATTATGTCGTTTAATCCTGTTGTCATCCATCAGTGTTCCGCCCGATACACCACTTAAATCTTCCAGGTCCTTTTTCTTTATTTTCTTTTGCAGTTTACCATACTCATCATATAAAAAACCATCTACAGAAATTATTTCCCTGTGTGTATCATAGTATTCTGAAAACTCAGCCCAGTGATCTCCTTTTTCATTCAGGATAGTAATTACATAGTGATTTTTTAATGTTGTTTCCCGTGTGCCGGAAACTTCAAATCGCATTTCTTCTAAACGCAATACTGCATTTGCATTTTTTATTAATTCAGGAGCAATGTTCGCAACGGCATACCCTCCACCATTTGCAAAAAGCATGGTTGTGGCTGACAACGTGAAACCGATAAGCATTAAATATTTTTTCATGGATTGGCTTTTCTTTTAAATACGATTTGTTCACTGTGTTTCTTTACAACCAGGTTAAAAAATTCGCGGAGTGTGTCATATTCTTCAGGGTGAAAAAATGCCCTGCTTAACCGGATGCGTGAACGTAATGAAATGGCGCCGTTAGAATGTGCCAGGCGATATTCAAAGGATCCATCGCCATCTTCATTCAATTTTACCATTATTTGTTTTGGTAATTCATCTACCTCATACCCTTCCGGCACATCTATTCTTAATAAATAAGTTTCATCTAATGTATAAGGCATTTCAACAGGATAAAACCGGTCTGCAGATTTAAACGGATTTTCTTTCCAGGCTTCACTGAACATGGGGTTGAAATAAAGTATATCCTCATTTTCTGTGGTAAACTGAAAATCGTAATTAATTCCAATTGGCTGATCATAATTATCAAGAGAATCTATTTTTGATTGCAGGATTTCTATATCCGCATTGAATTCCTTTTTAATGTCGCTGAATAGTTTATCCTTGCCATTTTCTTTAATATTGTTCCTCATTGCAAATGATTCATAAAAACCCGGAACCTGCTGCATTTTTCCAATCAGTTTTCCCTTATCACTGTTCACAATAAATACCGACGACACCTTACCTTCCATTATGGAATCTGCTTTAAAATCAACTGCTGTTGCACTTGAATTTATCACACGTGCATGACCGTTATAAGATTCATAACTTAATCTGCCAAATCCAAGTCGAGGCTGACTGGCATCCAGGAAATAATGATTACCGCCCAATTCCAGCCTAGAAATAACATAATTAAATTTATCCATTAAAGGGTATAACTCGTATGTATAACCGTGAGAACGGGTACTAAGCATTACAGGATCAGCCTTGAATCCAGCTTTAATTAACATGGCTGTCAGCAACAGGTTCAATTCTGCTTCATTCCCACTTTTATCCTTAAGCGTGTTTTTTAATGTTTTCTCAAGATATAAACGGCCATAATTGGTGCAGGTCATATTATCCCGTACGTATGCATAAATCTTTTTCGCTTTATCAAGATCGTTAGTGGCGCCTTTGGTAGCTTCATTCACAACATCACTCAACCAGCCATTATCTTTGGTCAGCGTAGATCCGAAATTTTCACTTTTCAGCAATTCAACACTGGCTTGTTCCCATGAACCCATTATTTTCTTCGGCGTTAAAGGATACCTGTAATCGGACAATTGAAATTCAATCTTTGCAATGTGATTTTCCAGGGTAGAAGTAAAACTTTCTTCTTTTAGTGCAGGAACATCCTTCATTACCCACCTGTAATCAGTAACATTCGCATTTAATGAATAATGCTCTGTGCGTGTAGTGCCAGAGTTATCCATAATAGAGAATGTTTGCATTTTATTTTTGTTGTCTTTAATATGGTATGGATGATATCCCTGGGAAAGAAATATATAACCCATAAATTCAGGCATACGGACAACATATTCGCTCCATAACCGCGGGTACTGACCCTGGAATTCCCAGGGTTGAAGATTAAATAGAAAATCTGATTTTACGGTATACTCAAATTCAATAATAGAGCCTTCTTTAATATTGGGCAAAGTAAATTTTTTGACCATTAATTTTTTGCTCCTTTTGTCTGTAAAGACGGCCTTCTTGTCCATTTTGGTTTCAGTAACTTTATTGCCTTCCAGGTTATATGTTACCGCTTTCAAACCTTGCAAATCCTCTTCCATGTCATCATCGGTAAAAAGAAGTACCTGTACATCTGCCGCATCATATCCATTTTTATTCAAAATATGAATGCGTTTAAAATGTTTAAACTCCAGCGAGAACCAACCTTTCGAGTTTCCTACAATTTCAGTTGACCCTTTGTCTGCAATAATTACAGCAGCCGCACTACTGTCGATAGCGTAAACTTTTGTTTTAAAATCATCCGGTGATATTTTACCGAACTTTGCGGAGGAATTTTCTTGTGCTGATCCCGGGAGAATATAAATTAACGTGCAGATGAAACTGGCAAACAGTTTGAACTTCATAAGAGTTAGGTTTTGGTTAAAGTGAATTCAGATCAAAATACAAAAATTGTATTACAATTGTAAATCACAGCTTTCGGCAATTTTGCCAACTAAGTATTTATGCTTATTACAAAACATTCATCATATATAAAACAGCAGGCATCCCTGTTAGGTTTCGACTATTGCGGAATTGCAAAAGCACAAATGCTGGATGATGATGCCAGAAGATTAGAAAACTGGTTGAATACTAACATGCATGGACAAATGAAATACATGGAGAATTATTTCGACCTGCGTGTTGATCCGGGCAAATTAGTGCCTGGTGCAAAATCAGTCATCACTTTATTAAAAAATTATTTTCCATCACAACAACAACAGCCAGGAACACCTAAAATTTCAAAGTATGCTTATGGAAAAGATTATCATGATGTGATCAGGTCCAAAATGAAAACTCTTCTTCAATTAATGCAGGATGAAATTGGAGAAATACATGGAAGAGGATTTGTGGACTCTGCTCCTGTATTGGAGAGATCATGGGCACAGCGAAGCGGGTTGGGTTGGATTGGCAAAAACGGGAATTTGCTTACCAAAGAATCGGGTTCCTTCTTTTTTATTGCAACGCTGATAACGGATCTTGAACTTGAATATGATGATCCTTTTGCAAAAGATTTTTGTGGCAATTGCACAAGGTGTATAGATGCTTGTCCGACTGATGCCATTTTACCTGGAAAAGTTGTTAACGGAAGCAAATGCATTTCTTATTATACAATTGAATTAAAGGATTCATTGATACCAGGAGAAATGAAGGGTAAGTTTAATGACTGGGCTTTTGGTTGCGATGTGTGCCAGGATGTTTGTCCATGGAACCGTTTCAGCAAACCCAACGATGAACCTGAATTTACACCTATACCTGAAGTCTTAAATTTAGCTACAAATGAGTGGGAACAAATGACAGAAGAATCTTTTAAAAAAATATTTAAACATTCACCCATCAGCCGGACCAAATGGAAAGGCATTCAGCGAAACCTACAATTTATAAAAAGCTAATGATAGTCCAATAAAAAAAGGTTGCTTTAAAAACAACCTTTTTTTTGACTATTAAACAGTATAAAATTAAAATGCCGGATCAGCTGGTGTGTTTGGATTATTATCCCTTTCGCGAAATGGATAGGGTAAAAGATTGCGGGTTCTTTCAGCATTCGGTCTGCCGAACCTTCTCATATCTTCTAATTTTAATCCTGACATGTATAATTCAATACTTCGCTGGCGATAGATTTCTTCCAGTAATTGAGCCTGGGACAAAGCACCAACGGGGGTTAAACCAGCTCCAACTCCAAAAGGATCATTTGCCGGCTGCTTGGTTATAACTTTATTTAATTCAATCAATGCATTGGCTAAATCAGGAGGATTCATTCTTGCATAGGCTTCTGCTTTTATCAGCGTTATTTCACCCGGCAAATAAATTGGAAAACCGGTTGTAGTGGAAGCGGCAAATCCCTGCATCACAAATGGTGCGGCTGTTGACCCGCTGGGAGCCATATAAAATGGAACTCTTTTATCATTGGGATCAGGTTGAAGACCTGCCGGCAATCCCATTGTTTCATCAATAGGCTGGTACACATTAAAATTGCTACCAGCTACATCATAAATTGGATTGGGTGTTGCAGCCTCAAAATTTAAAACCGATTTTTTTGTGAGATCCACCTGGTTTGCTGCTGCAAGCGCCTGTGTATAATCACCAATAAATAAAGAATACCTGGCTTTCAATGCGTATAGTGTATTCACAATATCAATACCTGCAGGAATAGTTGACATAAATGATGCACTTATGGGGTTTGTATTAATTGCAGCCAATGCATCATCAATAACTGAAATAGCCAACCTGTAACCATCGAACCTGTCAATAAAACCAACGTTCTCACCAATACCTTCTGGTATTTGTTCCCAGAACATTGCCATATTACCAATGGACAAAGCTTTGAAAATAGAAGCATAACCAATTAGTCCACTCGCCGTTCCTTTCTCCGAAAGATTTGCAGCATTGGCAATAACCTGGTTAGCATCATAGATAATCTTATTACTGTTTGTCCATAAACCAGATAACATGGTATTGGTGCCATCAACGGCGGTACCACCCGTACTTAACTGGAATTCTGGAAGGTTGCCCTGGTTTAATAAACGCAACTCTTTTGTAATAAAACCATTTGTTGAAACAACATTATACAAAGAACTTCCCCGACCTAAAGAGTATGCTCTTTGCAAACCAACACCAACACCGGTTAATCCACTGACAGATTCAAAAACCTGGTCGCTGGTGGCCCGGTTAGGATCATCATAATTCTTTTTACATGATGTGATGAAAAGCGCCATGATGGCAAAAATCATCAAACAATTATATTTTAAAATAGACATGATTTAAAATTTTAGCGTTTAGAATTTTGCCTGGATGCTTAAACTGAATGTTCTTGGAATGGGAACCGCACCAAAATCTATTCCCCTCAGGATGGTACTTTGTCCGCCTGCATTTACTTCAGGATCGTAACCTTTATAATCATCCCATGAAAAAAGATTTCTTCCGCTGAATAAAACGGATAATCCACTAAAAACATTACTGACTTTTCCAAAATCATAACCCAAAGAAACTTCCCGAAGTTTTACAAAAGAACCATCATCAATACGCCATTCTTCTATACCATAAACACCCAGAATATAACCTCTTGGAATTTCACCCCTTTGTTCCTGTTCGGCGACTTTACCATTACCAACACCCTGTCTTGTTCTCCAGTCAGCATTAAAAACATCAACACCCTGCACTGCATCAAATTGCACCCGGAGATTAAATCTCTTATAACTTAATTCGTTAACCAATGAAGCAGTATAATCTGGATTGGGATCACCAATCACTTTACGCAACACAGTTCCGGTAGGCAAACCATTAGCATCTCTCTGCGTGGTATAATCTAATGCACTGTTCTGGGTACCTCTTTCCGTAACCGGAATATCGGAAGTGTTTTTGATTTGGTTTCCATTTGCATCCCGTGCAAAAAAAGTTCCGTAAAAAACGCCGATGGGCTGTCCTTCTAAAATGGCTACCGGCGCACCACCATTCGTACTTAATAAAGTAAGTGCCTGGCCAATTCTGACCGCTTTATTCCTGTTTTGATTATATATACCGGTCAGGTCCCAGCGAAAATCATTTTTCTGCATCAAACCAAGATTAAGTACAACTTCAAACCCTTTATTTTCCAGTGATCCAAAATTATCCAGTAAACTGGAGAAGCCAGTTGTGGGTGCAATGACGCGGTTTATTAATAAATCATCAACCTCTTTGATGTAATAATTAAACTGTATGCCTATGCGATTATTCATAAAACCAAGATCAGTACCAAACTCGAGTTCAGTTTGTCTTTCAGGCTTTACTGTTGTATTGGCTAAAGTGGAACTGGAGAAAAAAGATGTTTTACCCAAAAAAGCAATACTTGAATAGGAATTAAAACGGTCATAAGGACCAATGCCTGTTAAATTGCCTGATTCACCATATGCCATTCTTAGTTTGAAAAGATTCCACCAACTGGATACACCCAGGCTTTCCCAATAATCCGCCCCTGAAAGCACATAGCTTCCACTTGCTTTTACATAAACCTGGTTACGTTCATCTTCTCCAAAAACAGAAGAACCATCAACCCTGACCGCACCGGTTACAAAAAGGTGATTCCTGTATTTAAAATTCTGTTGTAAGTAAGCTCCGGAAACTGATAGTTCACCCCGGCTATCCGTACCCGGTAGTGAAGTACTTGCGCCTGTTGCCACTTCTACAAACGGTGCCAATCCCCTTCCCTGCAATAAACTATAACTTGATTTTTCATACTGTAATGAATAACCCAATTGAGTTGTTGAACCCAAATCATCTGAAATATTTGCCTGGTAAGTTGCATTTATTTCATTGTTGATTTGAAAATAATTACTGTTAGCCGTGCTTGCATATCCGTTCTGCGCGGGATCAAGTGAGATGCCTCCTCCATAAAATCCAGGGTTAACCGGGTAAGCAAAAGGTGGAATAAACGTTTTACCATTTTGATTGTAATTGTCAATACCCATTGTATAATCCAATGACAAATTCCGGATGGGTTTCCATTTTACTCCCAGGCTGGATAAAATCCTGCTGGTTTCCTGTCGCTGCTTGATATCTTCAATAACAGACACAGGGTTTACTCTTTGTCTTTCACCAACCACCCTGATGTTACCTAATGCATCTCTTGTCCACAGATCGTGAAAATTTCCAATGATATTAATGGAGTTCAATGGAGAAAAGAAAGAGTTGCCATCCGGTTTTTCATCAGACGCACTGTTTATATAATTTAAACCAAGTGAAAAACTGAGTTTATCATTTATCACCTGGTCCAGGTTACTGCGAAAACTATATCTTCTGAAGTCTGTATTCTTAACAATGCCCTGGTTATAAAAGTAAGAACCTGAAATATAATATTTCGTATTATCCTTTCCACCGCTTACTGAAATAGTATTATCCGTACCCAGCGCTGTTCGAAAAATATAATCATTGTAATCATACCTTGTTACAGGAGTTGTGTTGGTCCAGGCCAGTGTAAGTATATCCTGGGTTTCAACATCAGGTGAGCCACCAAATTTTGTTGGTGATTGGTTAACTTCAACAGACTTACGAAGCTCCGATACCATCATACCGGTAGATAAACTAATGACAGGTACACCTGAACTTCCTCTTTTTGTAAAGATCTGAACGACACCCGCATTAGCTCTTGAACCATATATAGCGGCGGCAGCTGCACCATTCAAAACTTCTATTCTTTCAATGTCAGCCGGGTTAATATCAGCCAACCTGTTTTGACCTATCGTACCAACAAAATTTTGTCCATCGTAGTTGCCGGAAGTATTGGTAACACGTGTGGTTGCATTATTTACAATAATACCATCAACAATATACAGTGGCTCTGATGAACTGTTTATTGAACTGATGCCCCTGAGCCTGACGGAAATACCACCTGCAGGATCTCCAGAATTCTGGACAATCTGTGCACCCGCGGTTTTACCCTGCAATGCCGCTAATACATTTGAAGTAGCACCCTTATTCAACTGGTCTGCACTCACTGTACTAACATAGCTTCCCAGTTGTCTTTTGGTAGTACCTTCTGAAGTACCGGTCACAATGACTTCATCCATACTCAATGCATCGATTTCCATTTGAACATCAGAAGTATAAGATGCGGCTGTACCTACCTGGATAGTCTGTTCTTTTCTCTGGTACCCAATCCCCGTAAAGATCAATGTATAATTTCCGGGTTGAAGGCTACCGCTAATATTGTAGTTACCATTTACATCTGTAGTAGCACCTAAAGTTGTATTGCGGATGGTTACAGATATGGAGGGTAAACCTTCGCCTTCCGGACCGGTAACCTTACCGGATACCTGTACCTGCGCAAAAGAAAGAACAGTGATAAGCTGGAAAAAAAGAAAAATGGAAAACGATTTCCATTTCTTCTGTTTCAAAAATAGAAGACTTTTCATAATGCAGTTTTTGAATGAAATATTTGGTTTAGTAAAATGGATTACTTCACAGGAGCGGGATTCAATTATTTACATAAGGTTCCAAACACACTACATAACCATGTATTGCTACATCATTGAGTCTTTTATTATAATTCGATTTTCAAGCAGGGTATTTCCAGTGGGTAAGAACGATTATTATGACGGGGGTTTCATACTTATATTTTCAGGTTTGCAGACTGCAAATAATATCCTGAGAAATGTAATGTATAAAATCTCCACAATTGGATGTCCCTTTTTTGATGACGATAAATTTTCTCATGAAACTGGGAAACAAGTAATGCTTGCGGAAATTCCTGGCGAAGTTTAAAAGCTTGTATTTCTCTGTTAAGCATATAGATTTGGAAATTGCACCCTATAGCAATTTAAGCGTTTTCCAAATCGTTTCAAAAAATGAATAAGCTGAATGTATGACCGGTAAATCAGAACAACTTTTAGTTTATTTGAAATACTAAAATTTAGGGTTCAAACGGGTTCTTTTCTAATAATTAATTTCCCAACTTAACCGTGTATTGATATAGTTTAAACCATAATCGTAATTATACACATCACCCGGGCAGGGTGGTACTAAACATGGGTAAACGTAAGTTTTGGTATGACTCACTTTTTTATAATTATAACTGCTGCTTAATAAAAGATTGTGCTTTTTACCAAGCTTAAATCGAAATCCTAACCCGGCATCTGCATATAAACCACCCTCCCAATTTTCTGTGCCGGGGTAAGACCATATATCGAAGGTTTCCTCGCCTTCAGGAAAATGATAACCGCCATTTACATAACCGAAAAACTTCTTTCTTTTACCAAAATCCATCCGGATATCTGCAAAAATGGGAAATGATTTAAAACGATAACCATCATAACCGCCACCTATACCCAATTTAAAATCCTTCATTCTTATACCTGAACTAAGCTGTGCAACCGGGTAAACACCAGATTCACCAAATACATAACCCGCAGAGGCAATACTATAAAACCCGGTTAATTTTGAAGCTTTCTTTTCCTGCGTATATGAATGGAACGGAACAGATATTATCAGAATCAATACCAAAAATTTCGGTCTCATATTTATCGGTTATAATTTAACTTACTCAATAAGCGGATTTCATTGGGATTGGAATAATCATATTGATACAAACCATCACTGGCAGAAACAATCGCTTTTTGGTTCCAGGCAATGACATCATAGGTAGTTAACCCTGTAAGATGTTTGATCAAATAAATATTTGAAGGCGTTGCAGCATTAAAAACTTTTAATCCATCCGATCCATCGCAAATAAAAAGCAAGTCTCCATCTTTGGATAAACCATGCGGGTTAGTTAGCGTATAAATTTTTACCAATACAGGATCCGTAATGCCGTTTAATTTTAAAACCTCAAGCTGGTTAGTAAAACCCTGGCATTCGGTTCCGGAACGAAGGGTAACATACGCATATTGATCATCTGCAATAACCGGGTCGCAACTTTGCACATGGCCAAACTTCCCGGTTAATTTTGGCTGATCGGCATTACTGATATCGTAAATAAACATACCCGAACTAGAGCCAATGAATAAATTATTTTTGAAGGGGTAAATGGTTTCGATTCCCCAGTTAATATTTACTTTAGTAGTATACAAAGGATCTATTGCGTTTTGAATATTAAATACGGTGAGATCCTGGTCAGAAACCGTGTACAAACGGTCCTGCACAACCGAAAAACGGGCCATAGAACCACCCATGCCAAACGGAGATGAACCTTTAGAACCTGCTCCACCCGCATCATTTGAAAAAGCTAATGTTTCCCTGTTACTCCAGAACCCAAATCCATTACCACAGTCTTCTGTAATGGTTGTATCCCTGCTAACCCAGTCTACAATTACTTTGGAAGAATCCATAAAGAAACCGGAATCATAATAGCGATACGGGAAAACACCTTCCACTACTTTTTTCAATGAAACGTTCTCCGGGTCAGAAATATCCAGTGCAACCATATCCGTATACATATCCGCATACAAAATACTGCCTTTTACAGCCAGGTCTACATTTCCTGGAATATCAATAAATGAAACATTGCGCGGACTGGCAGGGTTGCTGTTATCAATTACGTGAATTCCTTTATCTACTTCATTCAGAAAAATATAATGCCCTTTGATAAATAGTTTACCCGGCCGTTCCATTTCTTTTGCGGGATTGCTTTTGATATTTAACCTCACCTCTTCATTTGTTTTATATACCGGAACATACATGGTGTATGAACGGGATTGACGACAGGTATCTTTAATGCATCCGCTAAAAATGATCATTGGCAGTATGGTTACCATGATGTAAAAAGGGGAAAGAAACTTTTTCATATAGTTCATTTGAAAAGGTTGACAACACAATGATAAAAAACGTTGCAGCTTTAATCGATGAATAAATTAGCATGGAGGCCAGCAGAAAAAAGATATTTATTCTGATCATAAGTTGCCTTACGCATACTCGTTATACCGGCCCGCACTTGTGGACCAATGCTCCATTTTAATTTTTGTTTATGATTGAGCTGAATATTTATTCCACTGCTTAGACTTAGCATTGATTTATTGAATTGTTTATTGTCTTCATAATAAATACCGGCCAGCGTTCGATCATATACCAAACCATTTGTGCCAATCAGCTGGCTAAAAATTACACCTGCCTGTAATTGTACCGGCATTTTACTTTTCTTATTCAACAGGTAATGATATTGTAAAGGCAATTCAATAAAATGGTATTGATTGTTGTACCAATGATCATTACCCCTGTAATAACTATTCACGGTGTTGCTGAAAGCCAAACTATTTGTATTACGATTTTGTACCTGGATAGTGCTATCGTAACGTGAACCAGCCAAAATGCGATCGCTGGCATAAAAATATTGTAAGCCGGTTGCTATGCTACTGCGTTGTGTTAATTGCCTTTTTAAAATAAATCCTGCTGTAAAGGCTGGGCCGGTTTGAGAACTTTTGGAAGGCATGGCAAATAAAGGACCTCCGGCATTGGGCGAACTGTTGTAATCCATTAAAGCCGGTGTAAAACCAGGGAAGGTTTTGCTTCCAGATTTGGATGCACCAACAGCCGCATGTATTCCCCAAATCCATTTTGAACGTTGCTCTTTTTCAATCAGAACAACTTTGGCCGTATCCTTTATTGGTGGAATAGAATCAGATATGATTTCATTTTGTTTTTTATCTGGATTAATAGAAACAGAATCATGTAGATTTTCTGAATTCCTGTTTTGAATGATGTTTGATTCCAGCTTTTGATCCACTGCCGATTCAACTAACAATTTCTCATCTGTTAAATCAATGGTTTTACTTTGAGTTATTACTGGATCTGAAATACCGCTGT